>JANXYW010000260.1 GCA_025355835.1 Chloroflexota bacterium | reverse complement strand
TTGTTCGCGGGATCGGTTCTCACACAAGCAAAGAGGCGGCACGGCTAAGAGCCGCACTCTGCGGGAAGGTCTGCACCAGGATAAAAAGAAGCCTTTCGCTCGAAGGGCTTCTTTGTTCTGAATCGGCGGGCAGCTATGATCCCCGCACACCAGCAGCAACGGAGGAGGATGCCATGGCAGTGCGCGGGTACGTGCTCATCGAGGCGGAAGTCGGCAAGGCGAAGGCCGTCGGCGAGGCGATCCGCAAGCTCACGCATGGCGACGCGCGCGTGACGGCGGTCGATACCGTCACGGGTCCGTTCGACGTCATCGTGCAACTCGAGGCGGACGATCTGGACAAGCTCGGCAACGCCATCACCGACGGCATCCAGCAAGCCGAAGGCGTCCAGCGCACGACGACGTGCCTGGCAGTGCGTCTCGGCTAGACCGAGCGCCGCCGTTCCCGTGGGCGAAAGTCCCACGGATTGTTGGTTTCTCGCTCATCGCTCTGCGAATCGCATGAGACTATCTCTTTCGGCTCGGAACCGCTGTTACCGCCAGCGTCCGTGTCGGATCGGTGGCGTGCGATCGCGACGGCGTTGGCGCGCGCGTCGAGGCGGCCATCTCCCACATCCAGACGATGCCGAGCGCGGCGAGCGGAGCGATGACGACGGCCAGCGGATAGTGGAAGCGCGGATCCCCGAAGAACAAAACGTGGCCCGCCGTCCAAGACAGGATCACCGCGACGAACAGAACGATCTCGCGCGGGTAACGGCGGGCCCCAGCGGCGATGCCGATTCCGGCGAGCGCCAGTACGTCGAACCAGAACGCGTTGGCGCTCCCTCGCAGCCAGGCATCGCCGCGGCTGCTGAAGTTCCTGTGGTCACCATACGCGGCGTTCCAGTCGATCGCAGTGGCATCGGACTCCTAGAGCGCGCGCAGCTTGGTGAGCGCGAGTCGCGTCTCGGCGGCGGGATGCGAGCGCGCGTACGCCAAGGCATCGTCGACCGCGATCCGGCTCGACGCGGCTTCGTTCTGGGCGACAGTGCGTGAGGTCGCTTCGGAGCGCGGGACGGGCTGTTCGGTGGCCATGCGACCGGATGCGCCTGCGTGGTTACCGATCCAGAAGTCCGAGCCAAAGTTCGAGGCGATCAGCACGAAGCTGCCGGACAGGCGCTCGTTCCTGACGGTCCACGGCACCAGCATCACCGCGGTCAGCGCGAAAAGGCCGAGCGACCAAGTCGCCCATCGGCGCGCGCCGGGGCGGCAAAGCAGCCACCAAAGGCAGGCGATCGGCACGAGCGCCAGCCCTTGTCCACGCGTGAGCGCGGCAGCAGCGACCACCGCGGCGAGCAGGAGCAGGACCGGCCATGAGCGTGCGCGGCAGCGCGGAAGCCAGAGGACGAGCAGCAGTCCGAGCGCAAACAACGCGGCAAAGAGCGGTTCGGACAGCGCGAGCGAGGTGAACTCGATTTGTCCGGGCCAGGCGGCCAAGAGCAGTGCGGCGACGATCGCCGTGCGGGAGCCGAGTAACATGCGGGCGGCAGCATAGACCGCCGTGATCGTGATGAGCGCCAGCACGACGTTCGCCGCGTAGGCCTGTGTACGGCCTTCGCCGAACGCCTTGAAAATAGCGCCCAGGAACGCAGAGTAGCCCGGCGGCCACGCCAGCGTTGGCGAACCCCGGTACGGGTCGCGAAAGCCATCCCCGGCGGCGATGAAGCGCGCCGTGTTCCAGTACCACACCGTGTCATCGAAACGACCGTCGTTCGGGTTTGGATGCACGAGCATCAGCCACGCCGTCCGCAGGCCGGCGGCGAGGCACAGCGTCGCGAAGAGTGGCGCGGCGGCCAAGGCGCGCCTGCGCCATGTAGGAGGGGCGGGCGCCGCGGGCCTACCGTCCTTCCTTCCCGGTGCGAAGGCCCACACGTCACCGCGCCTGTCCGTCGCCGGCGTGTTCCCTCGGCCATGCCGGGCGCTTGTCTCGGCTACTAGCATTCGTACAGCGCCTTCCGGGCATGTGCTCCATAAATCAACACGCTACGCTCGCGGTGCCAGCGGAAATCCAGGCGGGCGTAAGACCGTTCACCTGAGACCCGAACCGGCCAGTTTCCCGCATGCCGACCCCGTTCCAAACTGGGCGAACTCGACGAACGCATCTTCTAGCGAGACAAGGCACCCAGATCACGGCGCAGGTCACTACGACGTGATCGCGAACGATCTTGTGACGTCTGCCGCTGCTGCGTACGAACCGTTGCCAAGCTGGGATGCTGCCAAGGAGCACGTGCCTGGCGAAACCCGCGTCACTACGGAACCAGACACGGTGCATACAAGAACCGTGGTGCTTGCCAGGATGACGGTCAGCCCAGAACGCGACGTTGGCGTCGTGAGCGTAAGCGGGAAATCGGTCGACTGATGGTTAGAGATCGCGGCGAACGTAATTGTCTGCGGCGCCGCCGCGTCGCTGATGTTGGCCCACGGACTAGTCGCTGACGCCGCCGTCCCGATAGGGCCTATGTCGCAGCCGACGCAGCCGTCAGTTCTGTAGTTGGACGCGCCGTTGTTCCTGGCGGTGTTCTTGGTGAGAGTTGTGCCCGTCCCGAAACTCACGTCGAAGCCGAACGCATTTGCGTTTCCTTGCAGCGTGTTGTTCGTCGCGCTGTTGCCTTCCACGTCCACATTGATACCGGGCAGGTTGAAACCGCCGACGTTGCCCACGGCGTGGTTGCCGACCAACTTATTGTCGCCCCCGGAAACGCTAAAGCCGTAGGCGTTGTTGTACGTAGCGTCGCAACCGCTCACAACCGAACCTGATCCTTGCATGAGGACGCCGTCTTCGTTGTGACTAACGACGCAGTCCGTGAGCGTGCTGTTATCGCCGAAGATGATTCCGGAGCTAGAGCGTTATATGACACGACCAAATGCGTGATCTGGCTTTCGCTGGCATTCCCGAAATAGGCACCGTCTCCGCTCCAGCCAGCCACGTGCCCGTTACTGAGAGAGATCCTCTGGACCACAGACGCACTCACTCCTCCAAAAGATCCCGGCACGCCGAGCACGGAGAAGCCGTTGAGGTCGAGCGACACATCGCTCGCGCTGATGTCGATGCCGTCCTTGCCGCTGCAGCCGGTGATGTTCTGCGCGAGTTTGTACGAGCCGGGGGTACCCAAGACGATCGGAAAGCCGGCGCAGCTCGCGGGCTGGAAGATGAGGTTTTGTTGTGTGGATGCCGGCGAGCCGGGCGGATCAAGCGGCCCACCGCTCACGACGCCGGTCATCGCTGCGACGACGAGGAGCGCCAGTACTCCGGCAACCGTCCACCCGACCTTCTCTCCCATGTTCCGCATGACAGTCTCCCCACTGGTAAGCCTGGTTAGTTACCGCAACCCTACGACGAATTGGGGCCCGTGTCATTGGCCAGCTGTTCGTTTCAAGGAGCGGTCAACTCGTGGCGTCGCATAGCTATTGGCTAACACACGCCGAACGTGACGAGATCAGGGGCCGTTCGGCCTCCGTTCGTTCGTACCCGCGGAGCTGAAACCTCCGCCCCGACGCCCGCCCGCACACGACCCGGCGAACCCCAAAACGCCCCATGGCCAAGAGTTATGTCACGCGATTTGAATCTGGCGATGTACCTGTTTCGTAATTTCGCCTTTTCTGAGAAGACGCTGGTGCTGCCCCTTCCAGGGACAGGCGCTGACGTTTTCCGTGTAGTAGGCGGCCATATCCGCAAGCGCGAGAATACTGATCACGTCATCCTCGCGGCGATTGTACCAGTCGGGGGCGGCGTCACGTTCGGCAACGGGAGAGGCAAACGCCTCTCCTGTTGCCGGAGCTTTCGATGCGGCTTCAGGCCATAGCCCCAGCGGGGCCAACGCGTGTCACTTCACGAGCGTGACTGCTACGTCATCGTAGTGCGCCGTTAATTGCGCACCGCACGTCGTGCCGTTCCCGACGGTGACGCGAACGGCCGTCACGCCTGGATAAACCGGGAAGCTGAACCCCGCCTGGTCCCATTCCCCATCGGCGGGTGGGCCATGGTGAGGCAGGACTCCGGTTGCGATGGCGCCGTTGTGTGCGATCACCTCTGCTGACTTCCCTGGGAGCGCACGTAGTTCGACGCCGGGAGATTGTCGGGCGGGCTGAGCGAACGTCTCGCTCCCATAGTAGAAGCTCACCCCAAAACCGTAGCTCTCACTCTTTCGATACCAGATGCTCAGATCATACGTTGCACCCGGTGCTACGGGGATCACGTTCGCGCCCTGGACATACCACCAGTCCCCCGAGAACACGTCGCAGGTGATGTTGGTCGTCACCTGGACGGAGCGCTTGCCGGTGTGAGCGGTCGTGTCATCAACGCTCGAAAGGTTGTTGCCGAAGACCTGCACGAACTCCCAGCCCTTCAGCTCCTGCTCGAACGACGAATTGTCCACGAGGTTGTTTCCCGATGCTCCACCCGAACCGCCAATCCCGTGCGGCGCCGACAGTTGGCCCGGCGCGGAGTTCTGACCGGGGTGCGACAGATGCCCCGGCGCAGACGATCCGCCGCCGACCGCTGAGGAGATGCCGACGCCGATGCCGGCGGCCCCTGCCAACACGAGGATTGCGACGAACACGGAAACTATGAAAAACATCCCTCTGTTCATATTCCACCTCTCTACTGCACTTGTGCGTTACTCGACGGGGTTTTGATTGCCATGTGATGACGGTCGCGGTACGCGGTCAGTCCGGTGACCGAGCGCGGGGCCGGACCGCGGCTTCGATCCTGCTCGTCTCCTCGGTGACCGCCGAACTGTGCGGATCCAGGGCGCGCGCTTCGGCGATGAGACGGAAGACCTCCGGGTCTTCCGGATCGATCGCCGCGCGTACACGCGCCTCGCCCATCACGCCGTACGCGGTGCCGTAGAAACGCCCGTCCAGACGCTCGTACGCATGGAGCGCACGCAGCAATGCGTGCGTTCCGTCCGCAGCCGCCGACGCTTCGTCGGCGTCAGCCGCGTCGATCAGGTACTGCGGAGCGAACGGATTGATCCGCGCCGCGAGCGATGCCCGAGCCGCTGCTGCGTGCGGCAAGCCAGCGTCCGCGAGTCGCCCCGCTCGCCCGTCCAGGTAATCGGCCCACGCCAGACCGCAAGCCGCGACGATCATCGCCACACCGAAGGCGAGCGCGGGGATTCGAGCGGGCGACCGCCGACGTTCCGGCACCGCACGTTGCGACTGCGCGCAGGCACCGACGAGGCCGCCGAGAATGAGCCATGGCAGCCAGCCCGTCATCGCCTCGCTGAAGGAGAAGAAGA
This sequence comes from Chloroflexota bacterium, assembly GCA_025355835.1. Classification (GTDB taxonomy): domain Bacteria; phylum Chloroflexota; class Dehalococcoidia; order DSTF01; family JACRBR01; genus JANXYW01. The sequence continues at coordinate 16,959 of JANXYW010000260.1, read as the reverse complement.
CCGCCGCGTGATAGCCCGCAAGTGCGCCGACCATCGCGAGCGGGAGCGCCGCAGATCGTCGTCCGACTCGCCTGGCGTGTTGCAGAACGAGAACGACGCCGCTGAGCATAGCCGCCGCATACGCGGCGAGCCCAAGCACCCCCGTGTTCACGAGCTGATCGAGGAAGAAGTTGTGGCTGCTCTCCGGGCGGACGTTGCCGGTGCCGATCCCCGGCTGGTCCTGCGTTCGATAGCTCGCGAACAAGTTGGAGAACGCGTCGGGGCCAGCGCCAAGGACGGGCCGATCCGCGATCATGCGGAGAGACGTCTGCCACAGCCCGACGTGGGCGGAGACGGAAACATCGCTAAGGTTCGCCGCGCTTCGTGCGCGGTCGACGGAGCCGCCGATCGTGGCGCGAGTCGACGGCACGGCGACAGCCGCGAGCCCGGCGAGCGCCAGCGCCGCCGCGACCGGAGCGATGAGCGACCGCGCGTCTTTCCAGCGAACCAGCGCAAGACCGATCACAGCTGCCGCCACGCCGGCGCCGAGCCAGGCGCCGCGGCTCCCGGTGAACACGAGTGCTGCGAGCATGACGCCCATACCGGCGGCGACCGCGTCGCGGCGAAGGCCTCGCCGTGTGACGAGCAGTCCGGCGGAGACGGCGAGCGTGAGCACCAGGTACGTCCCGAGCACGTTGGGCTGGGCGAACGCGCCGCCGACGCGTCCCGCGGGGACCCCGACCCAATCGACCCAATCGAGCCCGAGCCGCTGGAGCACGGCGTACCCCGCCGCAAACGTGCCGCCGACGGATATCGACGCCGCGAGCGGTTCGATCGATCCGGCCGACGCCACCGCGCACATGCAGCCCAGCATCAACGCCACGTAGACCGCGATCGTCAGCAACCCCTGGTAGCGTTGGTACTCGCCGAGAAGCGAGCCACGCGGATCGATGCCGAAGGCGGTCGCCGCGGCAGTGACCGCGAGGAAGAGCAGTGCACAAAGCACGGGCAGCGTTGCCACGCGGGCGTCGACGCGTTGCCAGAGCGCGCCCGTGACCGCGATGAGGATGAGGGCACCCGTGAGCAGATATGTGCCGGCGAGGCGCGGCATGACGACCTGGTCACCAAACGATGCCCAGGAAAAGAGCGGAAGACCTACCGCCATGACGACAAGGACGGCCGTCGCTCCTGCCGTGCAGGCGCGATCAAGCGGAATCCGCCCGAGGAGTTCGCGTGCCTCCGCGCGGCCGCTGCGGTCGATGTTACGAGTCAGGATTGCCATCAAGCCCTCGTCTTGTCGGCGCTCCGGTCGCGGAGTCGGGAGAGGCGAGCAAGCCAAAACGCCCCATCGCAAAAGTTATGTCACGCGATTTGAATCTGGCGATGTTACCTGTTTTGTAATCTTAGCTTTTCTCGGAAAGGCCGCCGCGCCCGTCGTCGCGATTCTCCGCTGCTTTGGAAAGGGCGAGCACGTCGCCCGCCCTTCCCAGAATTTCCATCGCGCGCCCTACGGCACAATGATCCCCTTCAGGTTGATGCCCTCGGCGAGGCCCTTGGCCACCATGAAGATCAACACGGGCCAGGTCGCGCTGCCCCCAATCCGACGACGCGCCCTTCGCCGAGCACGTCGAATCCATTCGGTGGTTCGACGAAGGCGATTCGATTCACGACCGAGCCGGGGGCGAATCCTTCGGCGAAGGAGATCACGTCGGTAGTGCAGGCACCCACCGAAAACATCGATACGGCCGGGTTACGAAAACCGCAGGATCCGTGAGGTACGTCGTTGTTGGTGCACACGGAGACGATGGCGCTTCCCGGTCCGTCGACTTGTGTCACCGTGATCTCGTACTGGTCTCCGTTGAACGAATCCGTACCAATGAAACACACCCGTACGTTACCGCTGATCTCACCCACGACGCGCGACCCCTGGCAAACCGGCTTCGCCGACGCGGTCTGCCCGCCGAAGGCGCTCACGACCATAGAAGCAAGGGCCGCGGTCACCAGCAAGAACAAAAGTTTCCTAGTCATCTTCGTACTCCCCTTATTCGAATTCCTGACGCCTCACGACTACCCTACGGAACGATGATCCACCGCTCGTTCACGCCTTCGGCGAGATTCTTCGACACGGAGTTGATGCTGAACGACGCTTTCGCCGGCTGCACTTTCTCCTCGATCTCCGTCGCCACCTTGTAGGCGAACGTCAGTGGGTTATTCAGGATGTCGTCCATGACCGTCGGCCAGCCGCTGATCGATGCGACATTCACGGGCTTCTTCACAGCCAGCCGCCCGCTCACCAGGTTCAACCACTCGGCGAGCAGATGGCCCTCCATCTTGAGCTCCATGTCCGGGTTGGTGTCCGAGTAGTTGAGCAGATCGCGTGCGCGCGTCACCGTCAGCGCGCCGTATCGGTTCCGCGAGGCGTCCGTCCCCCACACGTCGGATGCGACGTTCGTGTAGTTAATCAGCGTTTGCAGTTGGGGAGTCGTGTACTTTCCGGTCTTGATCGCGTTGTACCAGAAACCCTTACCCTGCGGGTCAAACGGCCCCGGCACGACGTAGACGACCTGGATGCGAACGGCCTTCGTCCAGCCGGCGCAGTCCTCTGCCGTCACGTCGATCGTGTTGATGCCCGTGTGCAGCGGCGCGTACAGCGCGTAGCCCAGCGAGTTCGGCGGTGGTGGCGGGAACACGTTCGGGTTCACCGGCTGCTGCGATGATGTCGTCAGCCCGCTGTCAACATCAACGGTGCGCACTTCCCACAAGCAGAGGTTATCGGTCGCGTTCCCGGTGAGCGCGAGCGTACCGGTATTCGTCAGCACCCCATGCTGCAGGTGCGCTTGGTCCCACAATAGCCCGTCCAGCACGCCAAAGCTGATGTTCACGTCCGGGCGCGTCTTGTCGAGATGGAAGTGGAACTGGTGCGTCGTCTCGACGTTATCCGCGTTATCGACGGAGTAGTACTCCACCTTGTTGTCGAGACTCTCCGTGCTCACGACAAATGGCCCCGTGTACGTCTGCCAGCCGCCGCCATTCACCTGGTATTTCGTGTACTGGACTCCGGAGCCAGCCTCGCCGCTGGTGAGCAGCGGGTCGGACGCGTTCAGCGTCACGGTCACGTCGGAGATGTACCAGCCTCGCTTGCCGTCGGGCGCGGACGGGGCGAGCGAGTGCGTCGTTGTGGGCGCGGTCTTGTCGATGCGTATGACTGGCGTCGAAGCGGATGCCGAGAGCCCGACGTTGTTAGTCGCTGTACACGTGAGGACCGTGCCAGCGGTCTCTTCTCCCAGCGTCACATCGTCGCAGCCCGACGTCGATTCGATCCCCGACTCCGGATCCGAGGCCGTCCAGGACACGTGTACTGATGTGTTGTTCCATCCGGCACCGTTAGGCGGAGGTTGGACACTGAGGCTGATCAAGGGCGGTGAAGTATCCGAAGCTTTTTCGACCAAGATGCTCAGGTAAACATCTTCTCCCTCACTCGGGAGGTCGGCCCCGTACAGGGTGACAGTCCAAGTGCCGGGCTCAGGATTCGAGAGCCCGTAGGACTCATAATCAGGTCCGTGGACATGTGAAACGTCCGCATCGGTTGTCCCTCGGTCTATCACGCGACCGCCCGGTGAAGTGAGCGTCATCACTACGTCGCTGCCGGTGATGCTCGAGTCGAACGCGGCGTGAGTAACTGCACCATCGACGAACCCCAAGGTGGAAGTCGATTGGCCTTGCGTCAGGTGCTTGGGCTGGAAGTTGCCGGTGGCCTTGATGTGCTGCTCATCGACGCCGAACGATCCACCGCCGCGACCGGATATCGTCAGATCTTTGATGGTCTTGTTGTTCGGTCCATTGACATAGAAGTGAACGTGCGCCACCCCGGGCGTAGTGCACCCCCCAAAAGTGGATGGGTAGCCGATGACGGTGCCGCTGCCTATTACCGCCTTGTCGAGGCCGGGAGGAATGTTGTTGAGGTGGTAGTAACCACTGGACCAGCCGCCTCCGTGGTCGATTTCCACCCAGTGTGAGTCGAGGACGTGGACGGTCCCTTTGGCCGCCGCGAGGACGGGATAAGTTGAGGTGAAGCGGATCCATCCCAGTTGGCCTTCGCACACGATACCAACGGCGCCCGAAGGGATTTTCGGCGGGATGAAGTCAAGCGCGTCTCGTCCGGGTCCATCTTGGTGATACCCAGCCGAGCCGCTGCGCCATTCATCGTCCTGTCCTCCGTCCTGCCAAGGAAGCAGCAACGGACACGGCTCGCCTGTGCTGAATGAGGGGTCAGGGCCAATGAAGCCGTTCGCCTGGATCGTGCCGTCCGTAAGCCCTGTATAGGTGCCTCGGTATCCCGCACTATCTCCATAATACGATTCCAGATGGAATCGAGCGCAGCCCGCGGCGGTCAAGCGTACCGTGGCGATGTGCCCCGTCGTTGTCGTAAGCCCCGGGAAGCAAGAAATGTGTACGCCCTGTCCGCCCAAGTCGGGACTAACAAGACAATCACCGGCGGCGAATATCCCGCCGGAAAAGTCAATATTGGATAACTGGTATTTGTTGTTCGTCCAGATAAGGTGGACGCTCAGCACGTTGTATTCACCCATCGCCGGCTGGATACGCGGCGTAGTTTCGATGGGAACGCTGAGCACGCCGCCCGGCGCGGAGAGGGCGCCAATCGAGAATTCTGGGCCAAAACCCTTGAGGCAGGAGGCGTCAGGGGGAAGCCCGCAAGTCACCGCTTGGGCCCTGTCCGTGTGCGAGAATGCCGACGCCAGTGCATACGCCAGCGCAAGGAGCATGATGGGCCAGAGTCGCCTTCCGTGCCCTTTGGTTAGTCGCATAGCGAGATCTCCCCCTGCGCTCTCGGCGCGCGGCGATACAATCGGGCAATCTGCCCGGGCCAGTGATGACCGATGGCGGCGTCGAGCGGGGAGGCCGACTGCGCGACTATGCGCGAGGACGCCCATCGGTGTCAATAGCCAGAGGGTTACATTTTGTACCTATTTTGATCTCGCCACCCGCCACCGCCGCGGACTACAATCACCGCATGGATGCAGCATGGCGGCACAAACTTCGGACGGCGCGGCAGAAGGCGGGCATCAGCCAGCGGGAGGTGGCGGAGCGGGCGGGGGTATCGCAGGAAAGCATACGCGCCTACGAGACCGGGCGGCGGCGGCCGACACCAGGCCGATCAAGAGGGCCCCGATTGCGAGTGCCGAAATGGCGAGCCACGTCCACTCCGTCGCCTTCGGGCTCACGCCTGATCCGACCGACGGCAGCGCATGCCTGCCACACTCGGCGACCGTGCCGGCTCCGATGAGGATATTGACCGGCGCTGTGCTTACGTGATTGGTCTGCCGCCTCAAGTCTCCCATGCCGCCCGTGGCGGTGTAGGTGCCGTCGCGATCAGCGTTCGCCGAATCGGCCGGAACATCAACGAGATGCGCTTGAATGCAACCATTGCCCGTGGCGTTGAAGATGAACGTCGCGAGAAGCCCGCTCGCAGTCGTGTTGATTTCGGGGTTCCCGAGTACTGGCAGCGTCAGACAGCCGAACGCTCTCTCGTTTGGCGTTTCAGACGTTTGCGGCGCGCAAAACACGCTCCCGGCGTCTGCGACACCATCGCCGTCGGAGTCCGCGAGCAGGACGGAGCTCGGCGCGGCCGCCATCCCGCCGACGCTGCCGGCGATGTTCGTCAGCTCCACACCGGTGCTCAGGGTCGCGGCAACGTGCAGGTTGAAGCCATTGTAGGGCGCCGTCGCCACCGTTACCGCGTTTACCGGCAGCCTGCTTCCTGTCGGTGCGCCGAGCGCGATATCCGGCCCGTCAGCCGCGGCGCCAGCCGGGGCACCGAGGATGAGCGCGCCGAGAATCGCCGCGCCAACGGCTGCAATGACGATCCGGCGCATGGCGGCCCCCCCTCGACGCGCCTCCCCTGAAGGCGCAGGGTCATCATGCTCGCTCGCCGCGCCTGCCGTCAACCACAATTGCGGTACAGCGCGTAACGCAATTCTGCTCGCCTTCGGCAGCTCGCCGGACTACAATCGCCGCATGGATGCAGCATGGCGACACAAACTTCGGACGGCGCGGCAGAAGGCGGGCGTGAGCCAGCGCGAGGTCGCGGAGCTGGCGGGCGTATCGCAGGAGAGCATCCGCGCGTACGAAACCGGGCGCCGGCGGCCGACGCGTGAGCGGCTGACGACGATCTTGCAGGCGATGCAGACGCCGGCCTACGACGCGAACGAGATCCTCGAAGCTGCCGGATTCTCCTCGACGCCGACGCTGTTCCCGGCCGACGAATACCCGAACTTCTACTTCACCATCGACGAACTGCAGACGGAGGTCGAATCGGTGGCGTGGCCCGAATTCGTCTCGGACAACGGCAACCAGGTCGTCGCGGCAAACGCCGCCGTGCAGGCGCTCTGGGGCATCGACTTCGCGCACGACCGCGCGACCAAGACGCGAGCGGAACTGACGTTGCTGGGCGTGGCGAGCCAGCGCAAATTCGCCGACCGCGTCGTGAACTGGGACGAATGCGTCGGCGTCATGGCGGCCATCTTCAAGGGCCGACCCGTCACGCCGGCGTCGCTCGACGAGCCGGATCCTTACTTCTCGGAAGTACTCCAGGTATTCGCGGACGGCGACCCCGTGTTCCTCGCGCGCCTCTTGCAGATCTGGGTGGCAACACCGGCGCGCGAAGCGAAAGCGCGCTGGAGCTATCCCGTCGTCTGGCGCGACGAAGAGTTCGGCGAGATGCGTTTCCATTCCCACGTCAGCATGGCCAGCGATCCGGACGGCCTCGGCTTCAACGACTGGATACCAGTCGACGCGGAGACGTGGACGGTGCTCGAACAAGTGAAGGCGCGCGCCCGCGAACAGCGCGGGCAGCCGTCCGCGAAGTAAGCGGCAGCGTGTCGCCCGCACGAAAGGGCGGACACACAGGTCCGCTCCTAGAGCGCTCGCAACCCTTTCCGTGACATCCGCGTAGTCCTTGTTCCCCGTCGTCCTCATCTGCGAAATCTGCGGTTCCGCATGATCAGTCCTTGCGCAGCGCCTCGATCGGATCCAGCCGAGACGCCTGGTACGCGGGGTAAATGCCGAAGAACAGCCCGATCAGCACCGAAACGCCCGACGCCACGAGGATGCTCGTCGATGTCACCTGCGTTGTGATCGTCGATCCGGTGCCGAAATCCTGACCGTTCGCGACCTTCGCCGCGACGACGCCAACCAGCACGCCGATCGCGCCACCCGCCACCGTCACGATCACGGCTTCGATGATGAACTGCATCAAGATCATCCGGCTGTTCGCGCCGACGGCTTTGCGGATGCCGATCTCGCGCGTCCGCTCGATCACGGAGACGAGCATGATGTTCATGATGCCGATGCCGCCGACAATGAGCGATATGCCGGCGATCGCGCCGAGCAAGATCGTCAGCGTGCGGCTGACTTCGTTTGCCGTCGTCAGCAGGTCGTCCTGCGTCGACACGGTGAAGTCCTGCGTCCCGCCATGGTTCGCGGCAATCGTGTTTGTGATCGCCAGCTTCGCCTGGTTCAGCTTGCCTGCATCGGTCACTTTCACCGTAATCTCTTGGACGTTCTGCTTGCCATTCGTACTGCGAATGAACGGCAACCGCGTCGCGAACGTCGTCAGCGGCAGGATCATCTGCGTATCATCGCTGCCATTGCCGCCGCGCGTCGCCAGCACGCCGATGACAGTCAGGCTGAGGTTCACCGGCCCGAAGTTGATACGCACGTTCTGTCCGATGGCGCTGGCGGGCGTATCGAACAGGTCCGCGGCAACCTTTGACCCGAGCACGACGTTCGTCGACTTCCGGTCCATATCGTCGGACGTGATGAACGCGCCAGCCGCAACGGTGTAATTCCGCACCGTCACGAAGTTCGGCTCGGTCGCGGTGATGATCGCCGTCGTGTTGCGCCCGTTACCGATCAGTTGCGTCTGCAGAGATGTCTGCGACGTGTCCGCGCTGGTGTCCGAACCGCCGAACTGCGACACAACGGCGCTGATCTCCGGGAACACCGTCTGGTCGCGCAACGACGTCGCATCATCCGTCGTCAGCGTCAACGACCGAAGGTCGCGTATGCCGCCGCCGCTCGAACCCGTCGTCGCCGGCTTGACGAAGATCAAATTGCTGCCGAGGCCGCGCACTTTACTCGTCACGCCCGCCTGAGCGCCCTGCCCGGCTGCCATCAGCGCGATCACTGCACCGACACCGATGATGATACCCAGCATCGTCAGCCCCGTCCGCAGCTTGTTTGACGCGAATTCCGAGGTCGCCATCCGCAGCGTGTCGATGAAAATCATGCCGGCGCCTCTCCTGCGGCCTGCGCTGCGGGCGCCGCCGGCGCAACGGTGCCCGGGAACTGCACCACGGTCGACCGCGCGGTCGGCACATCGGAGATGATCCGCCCGTCGCGCAATGTGATGGTCCGGCGCGTGTGCTCCGCGACCTCCGGTTCGTGCGTGACGAAAATGACAGTGATGCCGTGCTCGCGGTTCAACCGCTCGAACAACCCGACGATGTCGCCTGTCGTCTTGGTGTCCAGCGCACCCGTCGGCTCGTCGGCAAGAATCAGTGCCGGATCCGTCACCAACGCTCGTGCAATGGCCACGCGCTGCTGCTGTCCACCCGAGAGCTGCGACGGCTTGTGATGCATGCGGTCAGATAGGCCAACTTCTGCCAGAGCGTGGGCGGCGCGTCTTCGACGGTCACCCATTCCCGCGTAGATCATCGGCAACTCAACCTGGGAGAGCGCCGACGGCCGTGACAGCAGGTTGAATGACTGAAAGACGAAGCCTATGCGGCGGCTCCTGACTTTCGCCCGCTGGATATCGTTCATCCGGCCGACATCGTGCCCTTCGAGTTCGTAGACGCCGCGCGTCGGCCGATCCAGGCAGCCGATGATGTTCATCAGCGTCGACTTGCCCGATCCTGACGCCCCAACAATCGCGACGAATTCCCCGTAGTCAATATCGAGGTCGACGTTCTGCAAAGCGGGGACGAAGACGTCTCCGGAGCGGTAGATCTTGCTCAGGTGACGCAGGCGAATCATCATCAGTCGCCTCCGCGCCCGCCGCCGCCGCCGGGAACGGCGAAGCCCCCACCAACGCCGCCTGTACCTGCTCCGGCGCCGGTTCTCGTACCGGCCGCGGCACTGCTCGTCGCGACCACGCCCGGCAGAATCACCGTGTCGCCCTCGGCGACGCCGGACGTGATCTCGGTGTTCGTCGTGTCACTGAGGCCAACCTCGACGGTCACCTTCTTCGAAGAACCGTCGCTCTGCTTGACCTCTACGACCCGGTTCTGGCCATCACGCTGAACGGCGGCGTTCGGAGCTCGCAACACACCTGTGCTTTGCGACGTGATGATCGTGATTGTGGCGTTCATTCCGGGCACCGGGCGCTGGTTTCCGCCTGCGGCGCCGGCGCCGCCACGGAACCTTCCGCCGCCCGCGGTAGGAGGGCTTACGTTCGTCGTGTCGACCGAAGGAGTAGCGCCCGCTTGCGGCGTCGTCGGCGTGCCGCCAGCCGCAGCAGTCGCGGCCGCTGCAGTCGCTCGGCGTCCGCCGCCTCCTCCACCTGCACCCGGGGTACCGCTGAATTGACCGCGGGCGCCCGGTGTGCCTGAAGCATCCGGCACCGCGCCACCCTGCGCACCGGCAGCCGGCGGGCTCACCGGCGCGTTACCGCCGAAGCCGGCGGGAGGGCCTGCCACGAAGTGCGCCCGTGCGACGTAGTTCACGACGCCCTGCGTTGTCGTCGGGTTCGAGCCGATCGAATCGATGACGATCGGGAAGGTCCGTCCCGCGATCGCCGAGAAGACCGCCGTTCCTGTCTGGCCGACTTTGACCGAACCATAGTCCGTCTCACTGATCGTCAGATTGAGAATCACATTGTTCGGCGTGTTCAGTACGACAGCAGCGGTGGTCGCCGACGTGCCCGATCCGGCGAGATCGCCAGCCTGGCTGTTCAGCGCTGCAACGGTTCCGTCGAACGGCGCGACCAACTTCGTGTTGTCGACGTTCTTCTGTGCCGTGTCCACCGCGTTCTGCGCCTGGCTCACGCTCTGCTGCTGTTGCTTGACGTCTGCCGGCAGCGGGCCCGCATACGTCTCATCGCGTTTCGCCTGCGCCGACGTCAGCGACCCTGCCGCTGTGTCGATGCTAGCCTGCGCGTCCGCCAATGCGGACGCCGTCGGGCCCGCCTGCAGCGTGGCGAGCTTGGCTTTCGCCGAGTCGAGTTGCGCCTGCGCGGATCCAATAGCCGCGTCCGCTACCGCGACCTGTCCCGCCGTTGGGCCGTTCTCCGCTTTCGTCAGCGCGTCCTGCGCGTCGGAGAATGCACTCTGCGCAGTCGTCACACCGTTGTCCGCCGTCTGCTGATCTGTGAGTGACTTCGAGTACGCCGTGTTCGCGCTCAGCACTTTCGACGCCAGACTGGCGCGCGCTATGTCGGCGCCACCCGAGACGGTCAGGAGCGCGCTCTGATCCGCCGAACTGATCGGAGCGGCATGCGACGCGCAGAATGAAACGCCGGCGTCGGGGCAGTACGCCGTCTCTGCACTGTTGAGGCTTGCCTCCGCCGTCGTGACGCTTGACGCAGCGTTCGTTTGCGACTGCTGCGCCACGGTTAAGGCGTTTTGCGCCTTCGTGACGCCCGATCGCGCGGCTTTCACGCTGTCACTGTGGTCCGTGTCGACCTTTGCTCGCGCGTCCCTCGACTGCTGCAGCTGTGCTTCCGCCGATGTCACCGCCTGGAGCGCGGTCTCGAGAGTCGTCGCATCCGCCGGCTTCTGCAGATCCTGCATGGCGCGCTGTGCCTTGTCGTAGTTTGCCTGTGCCTGCAGCAGGCTCTGATCCGCTGAGGCGAGCGTCGAGGCGGTGCCGCCTTGCAGCAGCTGGTCGAGCTTCGCCTGCGCCGTGCCAAGACTCAGCTTCGCCGATGCCAGCGCGCTTTGCGCGTCGGTCGAGTCGAGTTCGGCGAGCACGTCGCCCTGCTTCACCTGCTGGCCCAGCGTCACGTTGACCTTGGTGATTCGCGAGGAGCCGGTACCGGTCGACGTGAAGTTGAGGTTGCTCGTCGATTGCGCGGCAACGGTCCCGCTGGTGCTCACGCTCTTCGTGACGTCGCCGACGCTCACGGTCGCCGTCTGTATTGTCGCGGTCGTCGCGGAGCCGCCACGGAAGAATTCCCACCAGACACCCGTGGCGATTGCCACTACTAGAACCGTTAGCACCCCGAGCCAGATCAGCCTGGAGCGCCACCCTCCCGCGCCCTCAAGTAAATCGTCATAGTCGAACGTGGCGTCCGCGGCCATGGGCCCGCTCCTTACACATATGTTGCTTCAGGTCGAATGTACCTGCGTAGAGTCCGAAATCTTGTATCGGAGATGTGAAGGAGGAGGCGTCTTAGGGAATTCTTAGATTCGGGGCAGGCGTCAGGACGGCCTAGGATCCCACCTGCTGGAGCAGATACGAAGAGCGCCCCGAAGCCAGTATCCGCCGTAGATCGCCAGCCAGCCGCAAATCGAAGTCGTGCGGATGAACCGCAACGCGCAGCGGCCGCCGGCTCGCCGCAGCCAGCGCCCGGTTCGCCGCGTTCGAGACCCGCAGCGTCGCCGCGCGCAACCCCGTATCCGCTTCGAAACCGATGAGCGGGAGCCGCCGGAATCGCCCTGCCTCCACATCGTAGATGCCAGTGAGCGTCTCTACCCACCGAAACGGCGTGTCGCGAAAGTCCGACAGCGGCATTGCGCCCTGCGCCCATGCGGGCGGCACGTACAGCCGTGGCGGAGCTAGCTCCACATCGGCGAACCACTGTTCACCCCGCGCTACGATCTCGCCCACTTCGCTCGCCGTGCGACCGAGATGCTCCGCAACGTCCCGGGAGAACAGCGAGCTGTGCAGCCGATGATAGATGCCGCGCGGCGCGATGCCCCGATGTGTCCAGCCGTGAGCACCCAGCACGTGGCCCGCGCGCTCCCACGTCCGCAGCGTCTCCAGCTGACCATCTGTCCACACACCGCTCGGCACGATCAGGATTGCGAGCTCGCGAACGCCGGCTTCGACCATCACATCAACGATCGACGCAGCGCGATCGATCGTCGTTGGCGAAACGTCGTGCAGCGACCAGATGATGGGAACCGCCATCAGTGTGCGGCGCCGAGCGACGCCTCGGCGAACTGATCCCATAGCGTCCGGTCCGTGGACGACGCTTGCGCCTCGGCCGCGAGGCGTTGCCGCGCGCCCGCATCGCCCGCGAGCGTCGCCAGCAACGGCGCGAGTTGTTCATCCGAATCGAACAGCAACCCGTTGACGTCGTGACGCACGTACGACGCGATCTGCCCGACGCTGCGCGCGATGATCGGCAGTCCGCAGCCGATCGCTTCGAGCGTGGTCATCGAAAACGTCTCGATGCGGGACGCCGTCACGTAAATCTGCGCGCTGCTCAGCGCCGCTCGCGGCTCGTCGCACCACGGCACGTGCTCAACTGGCACACCCAACGACTCCGCCAGATACAGCGTCGCCGAAAGTTGGCTGCCATCGCCGACGATCCGAAATCGCAGACGCCGATGCTGTGGGTCGGCGGCGTTGATCGCGCGCACGGTGGCGTCGACGGCTTTCTCGCGCGAGACGCGACCGTGATACGCAACCGTCACGTGTCCGTTGCCGTTGGTTGCGGGAGCGGCGCTCGCATATCGCGGCGGATCGAGGTGCAGCACCTCGTAGCCGTCGCGCGGCGTGCCCCACGGCGCAACGACTCGCGTTGCCGCGCCGTCGGCCCATCGCTCCAGCCGCTCCGCGATGCGATTCACCAGCGGCGTGATCGGCGTGCGCGGCAGCCCGTATCGCAGCAGCGACGGATAGTCGTTATGGCGGAACAGCGTGCTGTGCTTGCACATGCGTCGGGCGTCGCGCAGCGCGAGGCAGCCCAGCGGACCGAGCGTATGCACGACGACGCGATCCGCAGCGGCGACAGCGTCCGCGATGAGCCGCATCGCCGGACGCGGCAGATGTAAGTCCGGCGTGCCAATCGGCAGCCGGCGCACGCCGGAGTACCGCACGCTCGGCGGCACGTGCGCCCCCACCGGCCCAACGAGATGCACGTCCGCACGGCGCGAAAGCAACTCCGCCGTGTGCAGAGCGATCAGCGCGATGCCGTTCGGATCGGGCGGCAACGTATCGGAAACGATGAGAAGGCGTTCTGTGGCGCGGCGATCTTCCACTGGCCCCCGGCGTGGCTATCGGCATGCACGCGCAGGTATTCTAGCCGTGTTTCCGCTCGCGCGCTCGTCGCATCCTGCGAACATCGCAGGCGCCGCGGAAGCGCCGTCGATCGCGCCCCGTTAAACTTCGCCATGCCCGCAATCGCAGCAGAAGCCCTGGCAAAGCACTTCACCCCGGAGATCCGCGCCGTCGACGGCATTAGCCTCTCGATCGACGAGGGGACGATCTTCGGCTTCCTCGGAGCGAACGGCTCCGGCAAGACCACGACCGTCCGGATGCTCACGACCCTGATGCGTCCAACCGGCGGCCACGCCGAAGTGCTCGGATTCGATGTCGTGCGATCACCCGGCGAAGTGCGCAAACGGATCGGCGTGGCGCTTCAAGAAGCCGGCCTCGACGACATCCAGACCGGACGCGAAATGCTCACGCTCCAGTCGCGCCTGAACCACCTGCGGGCGGCGGACATCCCCGATCGCGTCAACCATCTACTGCACGTCGTCGATCTCGACGACTCCGCCGACCGCCGCGTGAAGACGTACTCCGGCGGCATGCGGCGCCGGCTCGATCTCGCGGCCGCACTCGTGCACCGCCCCAAGGTCGTGTTCCTCGATGAACCAACAACCGGCCTCGACCCGATCAGCCGCGACGCGATTTGGCGCTACGTCGCCGACCTCAACAAGAACGACGGCGTCACGTTCTTCCTGACGACGCAATATCTGGAGGAAGCCGACCGCCTCGCAGGCGACGTGGCGATCATGGATGCGGGCCGGATCGTCGCTCAGGGATCGCCATCGGACTTGAAGGCGAGCATCGGCACCGACGTTGTGTCGCTGCAGATCGAAGGCGGCGCGGACGAGCTCGCACGCGCGGAGCAAGCGGTGCGTCGCCTCGGAGGTATCGAAGACGTGCGGATCATCGACGATGCCGTGATCGTCTACGTCCGCGAAGGCAGCAGCGCCATCGCGAAGCTCGTCCTGCTGCTCGACGAGGCGTCGTTGCGCGCGCGTGAAGTGACGCTGAAACGCCCGACGCTCGATGATGTCTTCTTGCAGAAGACCGGTCACCATCTCGAAGCGGAGGAGTCCGCATCGCGCCCACCGGCGAAGCCTGATCGCGGCGCAGAGTCATGATCCAACTACTCAGCGACACGCGCTACCTGATGATCCGCGCGCTGCGCGAAACCGCGCGGCAGCCTGCGCTCGAGATCGGCAACGTCTTCATCCCATTCTTCTTCTTCGCCGTCACGGTCGGCGCCATCGGCCATGTCGCTGGACGCGCCTTCGCCGTCGATAACTACACGGCATTCCAACTCCCGGTCGCCGTCCTCCAGGCGATCGCCGGTGCGTCCGGTACGGCGGGATTCGGCACCGTCACTGATATTGAACGCGGCTACTTCGACAAGCTCCTGCTCACACCGACGAATCGCTTCTCGCTGGTCCTCGGCCGCCTCGCGTCCGACGGTGTGCGCACGATGGCGCTGACGTTGCTGATCGTCGTCGTGGGCCTCATCTTCGGATCAGGCATGAAGTCCGGGCCGTTCGGCGTCATCGTCTTAGTGATCATGGGCGGCGCATTCGGGCTCTCGTACTCCGGCATCGGCATGGCGCTGGCGCTGAAGACCGGCAGCGCGCAGGCGGCGCAACTCGGATTCCTCGTCTTCTTCCCGCTCGTCTTCCTGTCGCCGGCCTTCGCGCCAAAGGAAGTCTTCGCGCCCTGGCTCAGGACACTGGCGACGATCAACCCCGTGACGTACATCGTCCAGGGCATGCGAGACCTCGTCCTTAGCGGCTGGGATATCGGCTCGCTGGTCGGCGCGTTCGCCTCGATCGCCGGCCTCGGCATCTTCACGATGACGCTCGTGCTGCTGGCGCTCCGTTCCCGCACGGCGTAGCCGAACAGCGCCTAGCACGCCGGATTGCTACGCTGGTGCCAGATGGAACCAGCGCGAATCCGCAACTTCTGCATCATCGCCCACATCGACCACGGCAAATCGACGCTCGCTGACCGATTCCTCGAGATGACGGGGACGATCTCGAAGCGCGATATGTCCGCGCAGGTGCTCGACGATATGGACCTCGAGCGCGAAAAGGGCGTCACGATCAAGGCCAAGGCCGTGCGCATGGCCTTCACGGCGGCCGACAAGGTCGAGTACGAACTCAATCTCATCGACACGCCCGGCCACGTCGATTTTGGCTACGAAGTCTCGCGCGCCCTCGCCGCGTGCGAAGGCGCACTGCTCATCGTCGATGCGGCGCAGGGCATCCAGGCGCAGACGCTCGCAAACGTCTATCTGGCGTTAGAGGCCGACTTGCGACTGATCCCCGTGATCAACAAGATCGATCTTCCCAGCGCCGAGCCGGAGCGTGTCGCGCAGGAACTCGTCGACACGCTCGGCTTCGGCGCGGACGAGATCCTCTTTGCCTCCGCCAAAGACGGCACCGGCACCCAAGAGCTCCTGCAAGCGATCGTCGATCGCATTCCGCCCCCGCCCGACACGGCGGACAAGCCGCTGCGCGCGCTGATTTTCGACAGCAAGTACGACGCCTACAAGGGCGTCATCGCCTACGTGCGCGTCGTCGACGGCATCGCCAACAGCAAGCGCCGCCTGCGCCTCATGTCGACGAACCTCGCCGTTGAAACGATCGAGGTCGGCGTCTTCCGCCCCGCGCTCGAACCCGTCGCGGAGCTGGGGCCGGGCGAAGTCGGCTACGTCGCGACGGGTCTGAAGAATGTGAAGGAGTGCCGCGTCGGCGACACGTTTACTGACGACGGCAAGCCCGCCGACGAGCCGTTGGCCGGATACCGGCCGGTGAAGCCGATGGTCTTCGCCGGGCTCTACCCGTCGTCCGCCAACGATTACACGCTGCTGCGCGACGCGCTCGACAAGCTGCAACTCAGCGACGCGTCGCTGGTGTACGAGCCGGAATCGAGCGCAGCGCTCGGATTCGGCTTTCGCTGCGGATTCCTCGGCCTGCTGCACATGGAGATCGTGCAGGAGCGTCTGGAGCGCGAATACGACCTCAACTTGCTCGCCACGGCGCCCAGCGTCGAGTACCAGATCACGAAGACCAACGGACAGGAAGTCGTGATCGACAACCCCGCCGCGTTACCACAGCCGCAGGAGATCCAGCAGATCCGCGAGCCGTGGATGGACATCTCCGTCGTCACGCCCGACCGCTACATCGGCGCCGTGATGGAGTTGGTGACGAGCAACCGCGGCGAATTCAAGCGCATGGAGTATCTGCAGCACAGCATCATTCAAGACGACGGATCGAAGAAGGGCGAAGGCCGCGTAGTGCTCGACTATCGCATCCCTTTGTCCGAGATCCTGGTCGACTTCTACGACGAATTGAAGTCCGGCACACAGGGCTACGCCAGCCTGGACTACAGCTTCAGCGAATATCGCGCGGCGCCGCTCGTGAAGCTCGACATCCTCGTCAACGGCGAGCCCGTCGATGCGCTATCGCTGATCACCCACCGCGAGAACGCAGCGACGCAGGGACGCCTGCTCGTAGAGAAGCTCCGCTCGCTGATCCCGCGCCAGATGTTCGACGTGCCTGTGCAGGCCGCCATCGGCGGCCGCATCGTCGCACGCGAGACGATCCGCGCGATGCGCAAGAACGTGCTCGCAAAGTGCTACGGCGGCGACGTCTCGCGCAAACGCAAGCTGCTCGAGAAACAAGCGGAGGGCAAGAAGCGCATGAAGCGCGTCGGCAACGTCGACATCCCGCAAGAAGCGTTCATGGCCGT
>JANXYW010000216.1 GCA_025355835.1 Chloroflexota bacterium | reverse complement strand
TTCTCGGTCCACCCATGATGTTGTCCTCGTCCGCTTGTCGCGGACACTCTACCTAGAACTGGAGGCCGGCTTCTCGCGCAGCTTCCGCCAGCGCCTTCACCCGGCCGTGATAGCGGTTGCCGCCGCGGTCGAACACCACCTTGGTGACGCCCGCATCGATCGCCTTCTTGGCCACTGCCGTGCCGACGGCTTTCGCCTGCGCCGACTTGTTGCCGTTGGCGCCTTTTAGCGCCTTTTCGATCGTCGACGACGCTGCCAAAGTGTGGCCGCGCTCGTCGTCGATGACCTGCGCATAGATGTGCGTCAGGCTGCGGTACACCGCCAGCCGCGGCCGCTCGGGCGTACCCGAAACAACTTTGCGCACACGCTCGTGTCGCCGGATCCGCGCTGCGCGACCCGTCTTCGATGCCTTCATCTACTTGCCCGCCTTGCCGGCCTTGCCGGCCTTCCTGCGCACGTACTCACCCAGGTAACGGATGCCCTTGCCCTTGTACGGCTCCGGCTTCCGCACCTTGCGGATGTTCGCCGCGACCTGCCCGACAAGCTCCTTGTCGATGCCGCGGACGTGCACTTTCGTCGTGCCTTCTACTTCGATCTGAATGCCTTCCGGCGGCACAATCTCCACCGGGTGCGAGAAGCCGACGGCCAGCGTCACCTTCGGACCCGCCTGCGTCGCGCGGTAGCCGACGCCCTGTAGCTCCAGCGTCTTTGTGTAACCGTCGGCGACGCCGATCACCATGTTGGCCAGCAGCGATCGTGACAGCCCGTGCAGCGCGCGCGACTTCTTCTCGTCGTTCGGCCGGATGACGCTGATCGTGCCTTCGCCCTTGTCGAACGAGATGCCGTCCGGGAACGTGCGCACGAGTTCGCCCTTGGGTCCCTTCACCTTGACGGTGCTTCCGTCAACGTCGACCTGCACGTTCTTCGCGACTGGGATCGGCAACTTACCTATTCGTGACATTGCTCTACCACACGTAACAGATGACTTCGCCGCCAATGCTGCGTCGCCATGCGTCCTGACCCGTCATTACACCCTGCGGCGTCGAAAGAATCGCGATCCCCAACCCGCCGTAGACGCGGGGGATCTCGCGCTTCTGCACGTACACGCGCAGGCCCGGCTTGCTAATGCGCTGCAGGCCCGAAAGCACCGGCTCTTTCTTCCCGGTGTAGTTCAGGTGCACACGGAGCAGCTTGCGCACTCCGTCTTCCTGCATCTCAAACTCGCGGATGAAGCCCTCGTTGCGCAGCACGCTCGCAATCGCCACCTTCATCTTCGAGGCGGGGATGTTCACGTACTCGTGCTTGGCTGTTACCGCGTTGCGGATGCGCGTCAGCATGTCCGCGATTGGATCCGTCATGTTCAAGGCTTCCGCCTCCTCATTCTTCCGCGCTTTCGGCCGCAATCCGCGGACGAGCTACGGAAAGGCCTTCCGGCCGACTTCCCTACCAACTCGACTTCATTACCCCGGGCAGATGCCCTTTCAGCGCCAGGCCACGGAAGCAGATGCGGCACAGCGCGAAGTGGCGAATGAACGCCCGCGGCCGACCGCACAGCTTGCAGCGGTTCTTCTTGCGTGTCGAGAACTTCGGCTCCCGGTTCGCCTTGACGATCATCGATGTCTTCGCCATGGCTACACATGCTCCTTCGAGAACGGCATGCCCATCAACTCGAGCAATCGCTGGCCCTCTTCGTCCGTCTTCGCCGACGTCACGATGTTGATCTGCATACCGCGGATCTTGTCCACCTTGTCGTACTCGATCTCCGGGAAGATCAGCTGTTCGCGCACGCCCAGGCTGAAGTTGCCGCGGCCATCGAACGCCTTCGTCGGCACGCCGTGGAAGTCACGGATGCGCGGCAGCGCGGCGTTTAGCAGGCGATCCAGAAACTCGTACATGCGGTCGCCGCGCAGCGTCACCGCCACGCCGATCGCCATGTTCTCGCGAATTTTGAAGTTCGCGATCGCTTTCTTCGCCTTCGTCACCACGGGCTTCTGGCCCGTGATCGTCGCCACTTCCGATGTCGCCGACTCGACTGCGCGCGCGTTGTCACGCGCTTCGCCCAGACCGATGTTGACGGTCACCTTTTGCACACGCGGAACCTGCATCACGTTGCCGTAGCTGAATTGCTTCATCATCTCCGGCGCGATTTCGGCCTTGTAGCGCTCTTTCAATCGTGGTGCCATCAGTCGACGTCCTGTCCGCAGCTGCGGCATACCCGGTGCTTGCCATCGCCCCGCGTGATGAATCCCACGCGCGCCGGCTTGTTGCAGCTCTTGCAGACCAGCATCACCCGCGCCAGCGGCAGCGGCATTTCCTTCTCGATGATGCCCGCGTGCGTTGCGCCCTGCTGCTGCTTCTTGTGGCGCTTCACCATGTTCAGCCCGGTCACGAACACCATGTCGTCCGTGATCTTCGGGCGGTGGCCCTTCACTTTCACCAGGTCGCCGCCACCGATCACCTGGCGCACCACGCCGACCTTGCCGCGGTCGCGGCCGGCCAGAATCAGCACGTTGTCTTCGCGTTTGATCTTCCGCATCGCTACACCACCTCCGGCGCCAGCGACACGATCTTCATGAAGTTCTTGTCGCGCAGCTCGCGCGCCACCGGCCCGAAGATGCGCGTGCCCTTCGGGTTCTGCTTTTCGGAGAGCACCACCGCCGCGTTCTCGTCGAAGCGGATGTACGATCCATCCGCGCGCCCGTACGGCTTCGCTGTGCGCACCACAACCGCCCTCACGACCTCGCCCTTCTTGACGCCGCCGCCCGGCTGCGCCGTCTTCACGGAGCAGACGATGACGTCGCCGACCGCGGCGTACCGGCGGCCCGAGCCGCCGAGCACCGTGATGCACATCAGCGATCGTGCGCCTGAGTTGTCCGCGACCTTCAGCCGCGTATATGACTGGATCACGACTCGGTCTCCTCTGTCGCTGCGTCAGCCGTAGCCGCCGGAGCTTCTTCGGGCGCTGCCACTTCTTGCACAACAGGCTCCGGAACTTCCACAGGCTCCGCCTTCGCGACGGGCGCCGGAGGGTTCAGGGCCGCTACTTCCGCGGCGGCAGCCGCCGCGGCCTTCGCCTTTGCCGCTTCGATTGCGGCCTTCGCGGCGACTTCGGCCTGCGCCGTCCGGATCTCCGCCGTCAGGCTCGATCCGATCTCCGTCGGTGCGACTTCCGCCACATCGCCCTTGACGACGACTTCCACCACGCGCCAGCGCTTGTCGCGCGATATCGGACGCGTCTCCGAAATCTTCACGATGTCGCCCAAGCCGCACTCGTTCGTCTCGTCGTGCGCCTTGTAGCGCCTGGTGACGCGAATCGTCTTCCCGTACAACCGGTGCCGCTTGTGCCGGTCGATGCGCACCACGACGGTCTTATCCATCTTGTTGCTGACGACCGTGCCCAACTGAAGCTTCTCTTGCGAACCCATAGGCCTTCGCTACCTTCCCGTGTGTACCGCGTAGGCGGCCGCGAGTTCGCGCTCGCGCTGCAGCGTCCGGATCCGCGCAATCTGGCGCTTCACCTTCGGCTCTTCCGTCGTGTTCGACTGCTGGCGGGTGCTCATCTGCAGACGCACCGTGAACAGCCGGCGGTACGACTCGTGCAGCTCTTCCGCGAGCTTCTCATCTGACAACGCGCGCAACCCTTCCGCGCGCTCTTTCGTCTTGCGACCGGCCATCAGATCCCCTCGTGTTCCTTGATCACCGTGCGCGTCTCCAACGGCAACTTGTGCGATGCCAGTCGGAGCGCCTCACGCGCCAGGTCTTCCTTCACACCCGCAACTTCAAACAGCATGCGGCCTGGCTTCACCACGGCCACCCAGTGGTCCGGCGCGCCCTTGCCACTTCCCATGCGCGTCTCGGCGGGCTTCGATGTCACCGGCTTGTCCGGGAATATCCGAATCCACACCTTGCCGCCACGCTTCAGTTCGTGCGTGATGGCGCGCCGGGCAGCCTCGATCTGGCGGCTATCGATCCACGCGTGACCGACGGCCTGCAGCCCGAACTCGCCGAAGCTGATCTCGTCGCCACGGCCAGCGATACCGCGGCGGTGGCCACGGTGCTGCTTGCGAAACTTCGTGCGCTTTGGTTGCAGCATCGCTCGTTACTCGCTCACCACGCTCGCCGGCGCATCGTCTGCATCCGGTACGTCTGTTGTCTCTGGCGGCGCAACCACAATCGGCGCCCGCGGCATACCCATCGCGGCGGCCTTCTGCTCGGCGTCCATGCCCGAGTAGTCGCCCTCGGCACGCGGCCGCTTCGGCGGCGGCATGATGTCGCCCTTGTAGATCCACACCTTGACGCCGATGCGGCCGAACGTCGTGTGCGCCTCGGCGATGCCGAAGTCGATGTCCGCGCGCAGTGTGTGGAGCGGAATGCGACCCTGCTTCTCCGACTCGCGCCGCGACATCTCGGAACCGCCGAGGCGTCCCGCGACCGCGACCTTGATTCCCTTCGCGCCGCGCTGCATCGTCCGCTGCACGGTCTGCTTAATTGCGCGGCGGAACGCCACGCGCCGTTGCAGCTGCTCGGCGATGCTGCGCGCCACCAGATACGCGTCCAGCTCCGGCGTGCGAATCTCGTTGATGTTCACGCGCACCCGGTGTCCGGTCGTCTTCTCCAGCTCCGTCCGCAGCAGGTCGACGTTGGCGCCGCTGCGCCCAATGACGATGCCCGGCTTCGCCGTGTGAATCGTCACCGTCATCTGGTTGACGTTGCGCTCGATCTCGACGTGCGAGATGCCCGCATCCGCCGCCGCGGGATTCATGATCCGGTTGCGGATCGAGATATCCTCGTGCAGCTGCGTGCGGTAGTTCTTGCCGGCGTACCACTTGCTCTGCCAGTCGTAGATGACGCCGAGGCGGAACCCTGTGGGATGTACTTTGTGACCCAACCTAACCCTCCTCGACCGTCACCGTCACGTGACTCGTGCGGTGCAAGATGGGCGCAACGCGCCCGCGCGACTTCGCCTTGAAGCGCTTCAGCGTGCGCGATTCGCCCGCGAACGCGCGCTTCACGCGCAGCTCGCCCGCGTCCAGCGCGTAGTTGTTCTCCGCGTTAGCCGCGGCCGACTTCAGCACCTTCGCGACGACGCGTGCGTGCGGCGTCGGAAGGAACTTCAGCATCACCATCGCCTCTTCGACGCGCTTGCCAGGCAGCTGATCCAGAACCAGCCGCACCTTGCGCGCGGAAATCGGCAGATACTTCGCTGTCGCGCTCACTTCCATCGTTTAACCCTTGCCGCCGGACGATGCGCCGCCACGCTGCTGCGACGTCTTCTCGGCCTTTGTCGTGTGGCCGCGGAAGTGCCGTGTCAGCGCGAATTCGCCCAGCTTGTGGCCGACCATGTTCTCGGACACGAATATCGGCACGTGCCTGCGGCCATCGTGCACGCCGATCGTCAACCCCACCATCTCCGGCAGAATCGTCGACGCGCGCGACCAGGTGCGAATCACCGTGCGCGCGTTCGTGCGCTTCACTTCTTCGACCTTCTTCATCAGCTTGGGCTCGATGAACGGGCCCTTTTTGATCGATCGGGACATGGCTTACTTCTGCCTCCGCCGCACGATGTACTTGTCCGATGCCTTCGTCCTCGAGCGTGTCCGCTTGCCGAGTGTCGGCTTGCCCCACGGCGACTTCGGACTAGGCATACCGATCGGCGCCTTGCCCTCGCCACCACCGTGCGGGTGGTCGTTCGGGTTCATGACGACACCGCGCACCTGCGGCTTCCGCCGGCGGTGTCGCGTGCGACCTGCCTTGCCCAGCTTGATCAGGCTGTTCTCCGGGTTACCCACCTGACCCACCGTCGCCAGGCATCGCGAAAGCACGCGCCGCATCTCGCCCGAGGGCAAACGCAGCAGCGTGTAGTCGCCTTCCTTCGCCATCAGCTGCGCCGATGTGCCGGCGCTGCGTACGATCTGGCCGCCGCGACCCGGCGTCAGTTCGATGTTGTGGATCACCGTGCCGTTCGGCATGTTCTGCAGCGGCAGCGTGTTGCCGACCTTCACTTCCGATTCAGAACCCGCCTGAATCATCTCGCCGACCTTCAGGCCAACGGGCGCAATGATGTAGCGCTTCTCGCCGTCGCGATACGCGATCAGCGCGATGCGAGACGTGCGCCCGGGATCGTACTCGATAGCAGCGACGCGGCCGGGCACGCCCGGCTTGTCGCGCTTGAAGTCGACGATGCGCAGGCGGCGTTTCGGCCCGCCACCGCGATGGCGCACCGTGATCTTGCCCTGGTTGTTGCGTCCCGACATCCGCTTGCGCGTCGCGAGCAGCGACTTTTCGGGCTTCTTCTTCGTAATTTCTTCGAAGGTGAACCCGGAGCTGTTACGCCGCCCTGGCGATGTCGGTTTGAACTGCTTTACTGCCATCTCTACACGCCCTCGAACAGTTCGATTTTTTCACCTGGCGCCAGGGTCACGACAGCCTTCTTCCAGTCGGGCTGCTTCGTCAGCCCCCGACCGTAGCGGCGCCGCTTGCCCTTCATCACCGCGGTGTTGACTTCCTTGACGCTGACGCTGAACGCTACTTCAACGGCTTCCTTGATCTGCAGCTTGTTCGCGCGCTTGTCCACTTCGAACGCGTACTTGTTCTGCGAGGCGGCCATCGTCTGCGCCTTCTCGGTGATAAGCGGGCGCATGATGATGCCGTATGCGTGCAGTTGCTTGGGCATCGCCTACGCCTCCACCTTCACGGCGCGCTTCTTCGCCGCGCGCTCGCCGCCCCACATCGCCTCGGCGCCGCGCACCGCATCGACCGTCATCAGCAGGCCCTGCGCCGCCAGCATGTCGCCGACATTCAGGTACGCCGCCGGAATCACGTTGACCTTCAGCAGGTTGCTGACGCTCGAACGCACCGCGCTGTCCGAGGCCGCCGTCACGACGAGCACCGATCGCTCGAAGCCCAACGCCTTCAGGACACCGCTCATCGCTTTCGTGTTCGGCGTGGTCACGCCCAGGTCCTTCACGATGCGCAGGCTGCCGTCCGCCGCTTTCGCGGAGAGCAGCGAGCGGATCGCCAGACGCCGCATCTTCCGCGGCAGGTCCTTCGCGTAGCTGCGCGCGTGCGGGCCGAAGACGACGCCACCGTGACGATGCTGCGGCGCTCCAATCGAACCCTGGCGCGATGTACCGTTGCCCTTCTGGCGCCGGATCTTCCGCGTCGAGCCGTGCACTTGGCCGCGCGTCTTCGTCGTCGCCGATCCCACGCGCTTGTTCGCCATCGTGGCGAGGAGCGCCTGGTGGACGACCGGCACGTGCGGCACGATGCCGAACACGGCGTCGTCGACGTCGATCGTCTCGACTTCTTTTCCTGCTGCGTCGTGGACCGAAAGTTTCATCTCGTCACTCGCGGGCGCACAGGCCGTGCGCCCCTACTGTTTGCGGCGCAACCG
>JANXYW010000208.1 GCA_025355835.1 Chloroflexota bacterium | reverse complement strand
GCATTCAGCTTCGGGTTGAGCCGCTCGATGCGATCGAGCACCGCTTGCGTCACCTCGACCGGCGACACTTCCTTGAAGGCGATCTGGTGCGCGACGTCTTCGAGCGAGAGCATGCAGAGATCGGAGGCGGTGGTCATGCTGGATTGCCTTTCGCGATGTGGTTCGTGTTCAACGACGACTCGATGGCGGCGACCAACGCGGGCAGCAGTTCGCCCGCAGGGCCACGTAGAATCGCCGACGCGTACGGGCTGAACGGCGTCTCATCCGTGTTCACCTCGACGATAGTACCGCCTGCGCGCAGCACCATCTCCGGGAATGCCGCTGCTGGGTATACGGTTGCCGACGTTCCCGCGATCAGCACGGAGTCCGCGCGATCCGCCTGCGTCTGGCACTCGTCGAGGAATGCGTGCGGGATGGGTTCGCCAAACATTACGGTATCCGCCTTCATCACGCCGCCGCACTGCGGACACGCGGGTGCGCTCCCGGCGTCGGACGAAGCGTCCGGATGCGCGGCGGCGAATTCGCTCCACGGCCATCGCGCGCCGCAGTCGATGCATCGCACCTTCGTCCGATTGCCGTGAATCTCCGTGACCGCGACACTCCCCGCCTCGAAATGCAGGTCGTCGATGTTCTGCGAGATTGTGTGGCGCAGCACTCCGATCGATTCGAGCCGCGCGAGCGCGAGATGCGCCGCGTTCGGCCGTGCGTTGCGGAGCGCCTGCGAGAACTCGTCGTCCGACGCGCGGCGCTCGAGCATCTGACGCCAGTGCGATGCTGGGTTGGCGAGGAAGCGCTCGTAGCCGTCCATCGGCGGTTCGCCCTGCTTCGTCCAGAGCCCGCCCTTGCCGCGAAACGGCGGTATCCCGCTCTCGACGCTGATCCCCGCGCCGACGAGCGCGATGACGTATCGGGACGCAAGGATTACTTCCGCCGCCCGCTCGATCTCGGATGCTGTTTCCACGCAGCGAGCTTATGAATCCCGCACCGGAGGGGCAAGGGATTACTGGCCGTCGGACGCATTCTGCCGCGACGCGGTCCCGTTCCTCGCTTCCCGCCTCGCGCTTCTTACTTCCGTACGAGCTTGAAGGGCGCGCCGTCGGAGCCGAGGATGTAGATTTCTCCGCCGACATCTTTACCAAATGCCGTGATGCCGGTTCCGCTGGTCGTCAGCAGCACCGGATCGCTCGCGTCGGCGGTGTTCAGCGCCCACACCTTCTTCGAGCAGAAGTCACCGTAGATGTACCAGCCGTCAAGTTCCGGCATCGATGCGCCATGATAGACGTAGCCGCCTGTGATCGAGCAGCTCCCGCCATCGTGCGAGTACGAGGCGCGCGGCAAGATCAGCCCGTCCTGATTGCAGCCGGTATTCGGCTTGAAACAGACAGGCCCCTCCATCGTGTTCCAGCCGTAGTTTCCTCCGGGCACGATGAGGTCGACTTCTTCCCACGTCCCCTGCCCGACATCCGAAAGCCAGAGCCTGCCGGTAGCCGCGTCGAAATCGAACCGCCACGGGTTGCGCAGGCCGTACGCCCAGACTTCGCCGCGCCCGCCGCCGCTCGCGAACGGATTGTCGTGCGGAACGGCGTATCCCTTCGCGCCCGAGACGTCGATGCGCAGCAGCTTGCCGAGCAGGACGTTCTTGTTCTGCCCGTTGCCGTTGGGGTCGCCGCCCGAGCCGCCGTCGCCGAAGCCGATGTACAGCATGCCGTCCGGCCCGAACTCCATGCCGCCGCCGTTGTGGTTCGAGAACGGGTCGTCGATTTGGAGCAGGATCTCCTCACTCCCAACGTCGGCAACGCTGCTCGTCGCCATGACGAAGCGCGAGACCGTGTCTTCGCGCGGTGGGCCGGCAGTGTAGTTGAGGTAGATGCGGCGGCTGGTCGCGAAGTCGGGCGCGAACGCCAGTCCGAGCAACCCTTCTTCCAAACCGGGATTCGTGATCAGGCGCGAACTCATGTCCAGTACGATGTCGTGCGTCGCGCCGCCGTCGTTCATGCTGACGCGCCGGATCATGCCGTCCTTCGTCAGGAGGTATGCGAATCCGTCATCGCCGGGTATCGGAAACAGGCCGATCGCCAGGCCGAACTTGAGTTGCGGCAGCGCTGGTTCTGCCGCGTATGCGCCCGCCTTCGGCGTGCCGATCGCAGCACGTGGCGACGCGGCGGCTGTCCTGTTCGCTATAGACGTCGAACTCTTGGTGCTGCTCCCGCTGCCGCATGCGCCCGCGATGATCGCGATCAGGACGAGGCTCCGGGCGGCGGCGGGAAGGCGCATACGGATCTCCATAGGTTCCAGGTTTGGGGTCTAGTTCGCCGGGCTGTACGCCGCCATGATACGAGGTGCGGCGAGTGGGTTCATATACTGAACCTGCCACCCTACATTCCAGCAATTGGACAGACAGCAATCGCGAATGGAGAACGACGCATGCCGAAGACAACAGCCGGTACCAAGGCGAACCCGTGGAGCTTGAAGACGCCCGGCGGCCGCTCCGAGTTCGAAGCGTATCGCGACGACGAACTGGATCCTCCGGCGCTGGTCGTGCAGGTCGGCAAGACACAACTCCGCTACCAGCTGCGCTGCCTCGATGATCTGCACGCCATGCTGAAGAAGCACGGCGACTGGATGCTGCTCGGCGGCGCCGACGAACAGAAGCCCGCCGCGGAAGGCACCGTCGAGGCCTGGGCGCGCTCCGGGAAGAATCCCGTGAAGGGCTGGTACGGCCTGAAGAAGGGCCTGCGCGGCCGCTTCGCCGTCTACGTTCCGCCCGTCATGAAAGAGCTGGGCCTCGCCGAGGTGGAAGACAACCCGAAGAACAACCGAATCCGCGCGGTGTGAGCGCGCCGTTCGTTCAACGGGAGGCAGCTCCTCATTTCTTAGCTCCGCGCGCCCGTCGTGAAGCCGTCGGCGACTACCGGTCGCGCTCTGCGCCCGCGCCGAGCGCGGCTTGCGCTGCGGCCAGGCGGGCGATTGGCACGCGGAACGGGGAGCAGCTTACGTAGTCGAGGCCGATGTTGTGGAAGAACTCCACCGAGATCGGCTCGCCGCCGTGTTCGCCACAGACGCCTAGCTTGAGGCCGGGGCGCGTGGCACGGCCGGCGGCGATCGCCATCTTCATCAGCGAGCCGACGCCGACCTGATCGATCGACTCGAACGGGTTGCCGACGAGGATGCCCATCTCCATGTACTTGCTGAGGAACTTGCCCTCGGCGTCGTCGCGGCTACAGCCGAGCGTGGTCTGCGTCAGGTCGTTCGTGCCGAAGGAGAAGAACTCCGCGGTCTTCGCAATCTCACCCGCAGTCAGCGCGGCGCGCGGCAACTCGATCATCGTGCCGAACTGATACGCGACCTGTTTGCCGGACCGCTCCATCTCCTTGCGCGCGGTCGTCTCGAGCAGCGTGCGCAGGAACGTCAGCTCCGTCTCGAAACCGACGAGCGGGATCATGATTTCGGGGAACACTTCGACGCCCTCGTCGGCGAGCTTCACCGCCGCGCGGAAGATCGCCTGCACCTGCATGGCGTTGATTTCCGGATAGAGGATGCCGAGCCGGCAGCCGCGCAGGCCGAGCATCGGGTTCTGCTCGCGGATCGCGTTGACGTTCGCGAGCATCTTCTCGGCGTCAGCGAGTTCCGTCGATCCCGGCGACGTGATGCGCAGGCGCGTCACCTCTTCGAGCAGCGCGTCGTGATCGGGCAAGAACTCGTGCATCGGCGGGTCGATGAGGCGAATCGTGACGGGTTTTCCCGCCATGGCACGGAAGATGCCTTCGAAATCGCCCTGCTGCATTGGCAGGATCTTCTCGAGCGCGCCGATGTAGTGGCCCATCGGCCCTTCCATGCGGCCGAGCACGTCGTTGAGGCGCTCTTCGAGCCGCTGACGCTTCTCGCCGCTGGCGTTTTCGATCTCTTTGCGAAGCACCGCGGCGTCAGCCTCGAGGTTCTTCGCGTCGGACGCGGCGAGCAGCATCTCGCGCACGGCGGGCAGGCGGTCGGGGTGGAGGAACATGTGCTCGGTGCGGCAGAGGCCGATGCCCTTCGCGCCGAATTCGATCGCCTTGGCCGCGTCGGCCGGCGTATCGGCGTTCGTCCGGACGGTCATCCGCGCGACCTCGTCGGCCCAGCGCAGATACTCTTCGAATTCTGGAAACAGTCCCGATGCCACGGTCGGGATCGCGCCCAAGAGGACGCGCCCTGTCGTCCCGTCGATGGTCAACATCTGGTCTAACCCGACCGTCACGCCTTCGATTGAGAACGATTGCGCTTTCTCGTCGACGGAAATCATCTCGCATCCCGCGACGCACGGCTTTCCAAAGCCGCGGGCCACCAGCGCGGCGTGGCTGCTAAGGCCACCACGCTCGGTGAGGATACCTTGCGATGCGTGCATGCCCTGTACGTCATCCGGAGAAGTTTCCTCGCGCACCAGCACGACGGCCTCGCCTGCCTTGCCGCGGCGTGCCGCTTCGTCGGAATCGAATACCGCGACGCCGGACGCAGCGCCCGGCGAAGCCGGCAGCCCACGCGCTATCTCGATGAATTGCGGCGCGTGCGCTAGAACCTCATTCATGGCATTCGCGCGCTCGTCAGCTTTCATCGCCTGCCACGTTTCGGCGGTGATCGTTCTTACGTGATCGTCCTCGAACCAAATCGCCGCCGGTTTCGACGCGAGCGCACCGTTTAGCCGCCGGGCAGCATCGGAGATCGAGATCGTTTTTACACGTACATCCTGCTGCGGGTGGAGCAGTTCGTCGAGGCGCTGCGCGGGCAGGCGTCCGAGTGCCTCCTGCTTCGTGATCAGGCCCTCGTGCACCATATCGACCGCGATCTTCACTGCGGCGCGAGCGGCGCGCTTGGCGACGCGGCATTGCAGGAAATAGAGCCGCCCCTTCTCGAATGTGAACTCGACATCCATCATGTCGTGGTAGTGATTCTCGAGCGTCGCGCAGATGTCGGCGAACTGCTTGTAGAGCGCCGGGCTGTCCTTCTCGAGCTGCGCGACATCGGACGGCGTGCGGATGCCCGCGACGACGTCCTCGCCCTGCGCGTTGAGCAAGTACTCGCCGCTGATTCGCCGCTCGCCGGTAGACGAGTCGCGCGTGAATGCAACGCCGGTGCCGGAGTCCGTGCCCATGTTGCCGAAGACCATCGTCTGCACGTTGACGGCGGTGCCGAGGTCGTGCGGGATGTGCTCGATGTTGCGGTACTGGAAGGCGCGCTCGTTGTTCCAGGAGTTGAAGACGGCGCGGATCGCCAGTTCGAGCTGCTGCATCGGATCGTCCGGGAAGTCGTTGGCGGTTTCGGACTTCACGTGCGCCTTGAATCGATCGACGACGCCCTTGAGTGCGTCGGGCGTCAAGTGCGAGTCTTCGGTGACGCCGGCGGACTTCTTGGCGTCGTTGAAAATTGCGTCGAACTTCTTGCGCTCCAACTCCAGCAC
>JANXYW010000197.1 GCA_025355835.1 Chloroflexota bacterium | reverse complement strand
AGCGGGCGTCGTGACGGCGCTCGATGCGTTCGGGAAAGACATCGTGCTGGTCGAGACGGTCGGCGCTGGTCAGGATGAGGTCGAAGTGGCGGCGATGGCGGACACGACGATCGTGGTCGTGACGCCGGGCACGGGCGACGACGTGCAGGCGATGAAGGCCGGCATCATGGAGATCGCCGACATCCTCGTCGTGAACAAGAGCGACCTTCCGAACGCCGATCTGCTGGCGCGGCAGCTCGCGTCGATCGTCGATGCGTCGCCGCACGAGCGTCGGACACCGATCTTGAAGACGGCGGGCGGCCTCAACGAAGGCATCGATGCGCTGGCGGACGCGATCGAAGAGCATCGCGCGCACATCGCGCAGGCGGGCGTGCGGGAGCAGCATCGGCGCGAGCAAGCGCGGCACCAGGTGTTGGCGCTGGCGCGGCAGCGGCTGATCGATCGGCTGCTGGCGCAGCACGCGACGGACGGGCGGCTGGATGCGCTGGTGGAGCGCGTTGCCGCTCGGGTGCTGGATCCGCATTCGGCTGTGGATGATCTGTTGAGTTCTTAGTTTTCAGTTTGTAGTTCGCAGTTCTGCGAGCGGCGTTGTTATTGGGGCAGTTGGAGGTTGACGCGCACCTCACCCCGGCCTTCGGCCACCCCTATTCACGACGTGGCGAGGGGGAGCGTTTCGATCTGCTGTGTCTTCCTGCTGGTGATTCGCTGGACGGGCGCCGGCGCAACGGATTGTCTCCTGTCTCCTACGGCGACTCTGCGAGCGGCGACTCTGCGAGCGCCCCTGTAGCGTTGCGAGCGCCGGAGCTACGCGACTTCGATTTCTGCTTGTACGGGGTAGTGGTCGCTGGGATATACCGGCGGCGTGGCGGTGCGGATGATTTCGCATGAGGTTGTGCGGAGTTTTGATGCGGCGCTGCGGGTGAGGATCCAATCGATGCGTTTTGGAGTGTCTTCGCGGCGGTTGAAGGGGTAGCCTTGCCAGCCGTGGTTGGTGTAGGACTCTTGTGGATCGGTGCTGTTGTTGGCGGCGGTGTGGGCGTCGGCGAAGTTGGCCGCGGCGAAGAGTTCGTACGTCGCTGATCCGGGTGTGGTGTTGAAGTCGCCGGTGATGATTGCGGATGCGCCGTCACGCTGCGCTTCGTCGAGGCGGGCGATGATCAGGCGTGCGCCTTCGACGCGCGCTTGCTCGCTGCGGTGATCGAGGTGGGTGTTGAGGTGGATGATCGTAGCGCCGGAGGTGGTGCAGCGGAACTTCACCCACGCCGCGGAGCGGATGCAGTCGGTGTTCCATGATCGTGAGTGCTTGTCGGGCGTTTCGCTGAGCCAGAAGCCACCGGAGTCGATCGGCTGTAGGCGTTCGGGGCGCCAGTAGATCGCGGGCCACTCGTACGGCGGAGCGTCGCCATAGTGCGGCCACGCCATCCAGTGGTAGTTCGGCAGTTCGCGGTGGTACGCCTTCAGGTTGCCGGACTGCGCTTCTTGCACGCCGATGAGGTCGGGCGCGTGATGGCGTAGCATCTCAAAGTGGAGCGCCTCGCGGTGGTGCCATTGGTTCACGCCGTCGCCGGGGTGGAAGAAGCCGCGAATGTTGAAGGTCATGACGCGCAGTGTTTCGGGCATGTCAGCGCTCGATGATCAGCGACGCGTTATCTGCTGAGGGGCGCGGCTTCGGTTCGATGCCTTCGGGCGCGTAGCCTAGCACGATGAACGCTTGGGCGACGTAGTCATCGGGCAGCGCGAGCGCGGCGACGCATGCTTCGGGTGCGAAGAGCGGCGCGGAGATCCAGTACGACGCGAGGCCGAGGGCGTGGGCGCTGAGCATGATGTTTTGCATGCCGGCGCCGATCGATTGCTGCGCCATCGCGAACTCGTTGCGGGCGCGGCGATCGTCGGGCCAGTCGCGGAGGCCTTCGTGCGTGAGGCACGCGAGGATGAGCGCGGGCGCTGTCGTGATCTGACGCATCGACTTGCGGAGCAGCTTTTCGATTCGCGGCTGCGGGTGACCGTCGCGTTCGAGGTCGGTGCGCCATGTTGCGCCCATCGCGCCGGCGAGCGCCGCGCGTCGTTCGGGCGAGACGATGACGTATCGCCACGGGCGTGTGTGGTGGGGTGCGGGGGCGGTGCATGCGAGCGCGAGGATGTCGTCGATGATGTCGCGCGGGACCGGGCGATCGGCGAGTTGGCGGAGGGAGCGTCGGGTGCGGATCGCGTCGATGGCGTTCATGCTTGTTCACCACGGAGGCGCGGAGGGTTCACCACAGAGATCACGGAGGGCGCGGAGGTTCTGTTTGGGTGGCGGTGATGACGGGATTGCGAGCCAGTCGCGCACCTCACCCCGGCCTTCGGCCACCCCTCTCCACGTCGTGGAGAGGGGAAAGGTTTGGAGGGTTGTTGTGTGGTTGGGGTTCCGGAGTAGGCGAACACGGGAGCAACGGGTTGTCTCCTGCGGCGACTCGCGAGCGCCCGTATGGCGGTTCGGGTGGGTTCATGTTTGGCTGACGGTTTGTGGCGATACACGCACCTCACCCCGGCCTTCGGCCACCCCTCTCCACGTCGTGGAGAGGGGAAGGGATCGGAGGGTTGTTGTGTGGTTGGGGTTCCGGAGTAGGCGAACACGGGCGCAACGGGTTGTCTCCTGCGGCGACTCGCGAGCGCCCGTAGAGCGGTCTGGGTGGCTCGTGCCGTGATGTTCTTCGTCACTGACATCAGGACGCTGACTCCTTTCGCGCGTTGTGCGCGCGGGTCTCGAGCCATGCCGCTGTTGCTGCGCCGACTTTCAATGTGGTCATCGCTGCCAGATCTTCGGGGGAATCTACGTCGAATGCCAGGCGGTCGTTTGTGAGTTCGACAATTTCGATGTTGGCGGCTTCGGTGGCGGTGCGGTGGGCGTCGGCGCTGTTGGGGCCGTAGTGCATGGCGATCGCTTCCGGAGGGCGGAGGGCGAGGGCGTTGGTGCCGTTGTCGCGCGATCGGACGAGGACTGCGCGGGGTTTGGCATCT
>JANXYW010000158.1 GCA_025355835.1 Chloroflexota bacterium | reverse complement strand
GCTCCGGTCCTGTCGGAGGCAAAGTGCCAAGCGAGTCGTAGATCACGCCGGAAACCGCGGCCGGACCCGCTTGTTGCGTGTCGCCCGCAGCGCCGCCCGGGGTTACAATAGCGCCCGAGGTACACGCAAGCATGCCGCTCTTCATGGATGTCCACAGCCAAGCCCAAGGCGTCACGCTCGACGACGTCGTCGCTGCGCACCAGCTGGATCTTGCGATGCAGGCGAAGCACGACACGCGCTACATCACGTACTGGTTCAACCAGGACGCCGGCAAGATCTTCTGCCTCGTCGACGCTCCGTCGAAGGACGCCGCAAACGCTGTCCATAAGGAAGCGCACGGCCTCGTCGCCGACGAACTCATCGAAGTGCAGGCGGAGCTTGTCGACGCCATGATGGGCCTCCGTGAGGACCAGCTGCCTCACGGTCAGACGATCCCCGAGACCGGCGAGCCCGACGGCGGCTTCCGCACGATCATGTTCACGGACCTCGAGGGTTCGACCCAGCGCGCCGAACACTTAGGCGACGACGCGATGTTCGCTCTGCTCGCTCGCCACAACGCGATCATCCGCGAATGCCTGCACGTCCACGCCGGCCGCGAAGTGAAGCACACGGGCGACGGCCTCATGGCGTCGTTCGGCTCCGTCGCGCGCGCCGTCGACTGCGCCATCGCGATCCAGCGGGCGTTCGACGCCCACAACGCCAACGATCCCGAAGGCGCCATGCTCGTGCGCGTCGGCCTCAGCGCTGGCGAGCCGGTCGAGGACAACCACGATCTGTTCGGCTCCTCCGTCAACCTCGCCCGCCGCACCTGCGACGCCGCTGCCCCCGGCCAGATCCTCACCACCAACGTCGTGCGCGAACTCTGCCTCGGCAAGCGCTTCCGCTTCGAAGCGCTCGGCGACCGCATCTTCAAAGGCTTCACCGAAGCCGTGCCCGTCTACGAAGTCCCCTGGCAGCCCGCAAGAACGTAACGGCGAAGAAGCCCAGACCAACCAACCGATGGAAGGCGGCGGCCGCACCGTCGTCGCCACCCAAAAGGTCGGCCGCAACGAGCCCTGCCCCTGCGGCAGCGGCAGCGGCAGCGGCAGCGGCAGCGGCAGCGGCAGCGGCAAGAAGTACAAGAAGTGCCACGGCGGCGAGTAGCGCCGTCGGTCAGGGGCTATCCACAGATTTCCCAGATTGTCACAGATGATGGCGCGCGTGAACCACTACGCTCTCGGCGCGCGTGCGTTCTTGTCGTGAGTCAGCCGGCGTCAGTAGACGATGTTCGAATACTGGTTGCCGCCGGTCAACGAGACATCCACGACGAACGACCCGACGTGGTTGCGCCTGCCATCATCAGTCAACGGCCCGGTTGTGTTGGCGCCGAGCGTATTTCCGGCAACAACGTTCGAATTCGAATCTGTCGCCATGTAAACTCCAAGTCCGTTTCCGATGATGGAGTTGTCAATGATTTCGTTGAAGCCTCGGGAAGCTTCCACAGTGATCCCGCCTTGTGTGTTCGAGTGAACGATGTTGCCGTGCAGCCGGACATTGTTTGCGTCGACCTGGATACCCAGGGTGTTGAAGCTGAAATTCGAATCCTCGACGATCGAACCCCAAGCGTTCGGAGCCTGAACGATTGCCAACTCCGTCCCTGTGTGATTCCAGCCGACGACCCGGCGAACGTTGCTGCTGCTGCCGAGTACGAGCCCGTGGGTGTTGTTACTGACGTTGAGATCTTCGTACGTGGAAGATACCGCCCCCGAAACAACGCCATAACCCCAGCCGCTTATGGTGCCGTTGCGCAGGGTGAGGTTTCGCCAGGCAACGGGTTGTCCGTCATCGACAATCCCGTCGTAGCCGAGGCCGCCGTTCAACAACGTGAAACCATTGAGGTCGAGCGTCACGTTATCGGCATTGATGACGATGCCATCTCTGGCGACGACTCCCGTGATGTTCCCGGTGAAGTAATACGAGCCGGGAGCGTTGATCTGGATCGGGAAGCCTGCCGCGCTGGCGGGCTGCGAAATGGGCGTGCGCGGCTCCACCTGCTGCAGCGTCTTCATCGTCGGCGCCGGGGCCCCGGGAGGGTCGAGCGGCCCGCCGTAGGCGCGCGTCGCGAGCATCGTCACAAGCACAATGCCCGTAAGTGCGATGAAGACGAGCAGTCCGGTGTTGAATCGAGCGTACAGCGTGTGCACGGCGTATCTCCCGGCTGGCCGCGCCGGGGTCGTTCGCCCAGACGTGTGTGCGCTCACGGTACGCGACTCACGAAAGGCCCAGCGATGCTGGTTCGCGGCGAACTTGACGGATGGGCTAAGCGGCGGGGAGATAGGTACGATAACGATGCCGTCTACCGTCGATGGCCCGCTTCTGGAGCACAGCGCATAGCCCAGCAGGCTCAGGAAACCACCTGCTCTATCCTCTGAGCTACGGGGTGCGCTCCGGTCTTGTCGCGGCCAAGTGCCAAGCGAGTCGTGAATCACGCAGCAGCCCAAAACGCTTCCTTCTCGCCCCTTGTGGGAGAGGAGGGTGGCCCAGCGGGCCGGAGGTGAGGGCCGCCGTTCGCTCACCGAACCTTCGTGAGTCAGGCTGTACCCTGGGTCGCGCTCCGCTAGGCGATCGCGCCCGCAGCGCGCTACAGTCGTCGTACCCAAAGCCGATCCTCAGATCAGCACACCACCCGACGACCGGCGACTCACGACCGACGACTGAGCGACCAGCATGACCCCACTCCGCATCGTCTACGTCCACGGCATTCGCAGCAAGCCGCCGGAGCCGGAGTACCACGCCGAGTGGGACGCGGCGCTGCGCCGCAGCGGCTACGTGGCCGACGTCGAGACGCGGATGATGTACTGGGCGGACATCCGGCTCGGCCTGACGCCGGAGGTGCTTCGCGAGGCGAAGGCGCACGCGAACGAGCACAAGGCGCCGCGTTGGTCGCACCTGCGGCCGCAGACGAACAGCCCGCTCGGCTACGCCATCGCGTTCGTGCTGCGGCTCATCGATCCGGTGATCCGCCGCGTCATGAAGAACCTGCTCGAAGACGTGTACTTCTACTTCTATGGCAAGCGCGACACCGAAGACATCCGCGACGCCATCCTCGACCGCATGGGCGTCCTGCTCGATGGCTTTCGCCCGCACGTGGTCATCGCCCACTCGTGGGGCTCGGTGATCGCGTACGACTACCTGATCAACCGCGGCCACGGCGGCGACATCGAAGCGCTGATCACGTTGGGCTCGCCGCTGGGCAACGAATGGGTGCAGGAGCACCTCGGCACGACGGCCTATCCGCAGGACGTGAGACGCTGGCTCAACATCTTCGACGCCACGGATCCGGCAACGTGGCCCGACCGCCGCATCGCCAACGATCTGCACGGGCCGCACGGCGAGCAGATCATCCGCGATGTGGAGATCCCGAGCGTGTACGATGAGCAAGGCAAGCGCGACGCA
Source organism: Chloroflexota bacterium (assembly GCA_025355835.1). Lineage (GTDB taxonomy): Bacteria > Chloroflexota > Dehalococcoidia > DSTF01 > JACRBR01 > JANXYW01. The sequence goes on along the minus strand of JANXYW010000158.1, from coordinate 2,200 downwards.
CACTCGTGGTACGGCTACTTGATGTCTGAACCGCTACAAAACGAACTGTTCCGCATCGCGACGGCGCAAACCCTGCGCGAGCTTCCCGCGCGTGACGGCGCATGACGGACGATCAGCCCGCGCGCCGCGAAGAAGTCGCCGTCGGCCTCATCGTTGCGGACGACGGCCGGCTGCTGATGCAGCATCGCGACGACAAGCCGGGCCTCAACGGCGCCGGCCTCTGGGGCGATTTCGGCGGCCATGTCGAAGCGGGCGAAACGCTGACTGCCGCATTCTTGCGCGAGATCGACGAAGAGCTGGGCTGGCGCCCGCCGCACTTCGAGCACTACCGCTCCGTCGATATCGAGTACAAAGCCGGGCAGCGCGGATACAGCCGGGACGTCGCGTTCACGTCGCACCTCTTCGCCGCGCACCTCGATGTCCCACTCGACCAACTGACGCTCGGCGAAGGCCAGGCGATGGCGCTGCACGCCGCGGACGCGCTGCCGGAGGCGATCATCCCCGGCCTCGCGCCGATCATCCGCGAATTCGCGATGAGCGACGCGTACAAACGCGTGAAACACACCTGGGACATGATCAGCACCACGGGATTGCTCGTTGATGCGCAGGGCCGCTTCCTGTTGCAGCTGCGCGACGAAAAGCCCGACATCTTGCACCCCGGCCTCTGGGGCTCGTTCGGCGGACGCGTCGAGCCATACGAAACGCCCAACGAAGGCTTCCTGCGCGAGCTGCGCGAAGAGCTGCAGTGGCGTCCATCACGACATGATCTCTACATGAGCGCGCCGCTCCGCACACTCGGCGCCGACGATGCGCGCAGCCAGCTCATCTACATCTACGCCGCACCCGTTGACGCACCGCTGAGCGCGATGACCCTCGGCGAAGGCCAGGCGTTCGACGTCTTCGCCCCGGACGCGCTGCCGCGGAACACGGTGCCGCCGTTGCGCGCCCTCATCGAGCGCTTTGCCGCAACGGATGCATATCGCGCGCTAATCACGCGCGCCGCGCGCTAGGCAGTCCGAGCGCGTCGTTCACCACAGAGAACACCGAGATCACAGAGATCAGAATGTAGGACAGCCGCCCCCGGCTGTTGGCAGCCCGCCACATCCAGCGCCGCAACATCAACAAACAAGCAACAGTCCCGACCAGAGAGGCCTCTCCACGTCGTGGAGAGGACGGTCGCCGCAGGCGACCGGTGAGGTGCGCGTGAGCAACCGGCCGAATTATTGTAGGACAGCCGCCCCCGGCTGTTGGCAGCCCGCCACATCCAGCGCCGCAACATCAACAAACAAACAACAGTCCCGACCAGAGAGTCCTCTCCACGACGTGGAGAGGACGCGGCCGACGGCCGCGGTGAGCTTTACGCGCAGCGCCGCAAGATCGGCGAAGCCAGATCGCGGTCAGGCCCTACGGCTGCTGCTTCACCTTCGCTGCGGCCTTCTGCGCGTACGCCGCGATCTCGGCGGGATCCAGCGGCTCGCCGCTGCCGGTGACCACGAGCTGGTAACCGATGCGTCCCTTACGGGCGTACACCAGTGTGAACACCACCGCGAGATCGCCTTCCTGCCCGGGCGCTTTCCCCGTTGTCCGCACAACAAACGCGTACGACTTGTCGCCCGGCGCATCTAGCGCGATCGTCTCGCTCGTCGTGCCGGAGAATTCGACGCCGTTGGTGTTGAGTTTGCCGGCGTTGATCGCCTGCACGGCGCAATCGATCAGTGCCGGGATCGCGGCGATGCCTGCGACCGCATCGCTCTCTTTCCCAAAGACGATCACGGTCTCGGAGATCGACGCCGCATCGGGGCTCGACGAGAAGTCGCTGCCATCGGCGCGGCCCGTCTTTCCCTTCTCGGCAGCCTGACCACACGCCTCCTGCAGCGGGTTGTTCTCCGCATCGCGCGTGCTCGGCGTCTCGATGTAGCCCGCAGGGAAGTCGGCCGCGGTCAAGAGCATCGACTTCGCGAACGCCGTCTCGTCCTTCCCCGACGATGCGGCGGTTGGCGTCTTCGGGGCGGCCGGACTCTTCGACGCGCTCGCGTCGGGCGTGGTCGATGTCACGGTCTTGCTGCTGGAGGACGAACTGCCGCACGCCGCGCTCACAACCAGCATCGAAACGGCGATCAGCAGGGTAAATGTTCGCACGATGCCTCCCTGAAATTGCGGGTTTTCGGCCAGCGTACGTGGCTGCAGATCCGATGGCAAG
>JANXYW010000119.1 GCA_025355835.1 Chloroflexota bacterium | reverse complement strand
CCTCTGGATAAGGGAGTTGACGTCCATGCCCCCAGCTTGTTGCATCATTGCCTGCACCTCCATGTGCGTACCGTCCTCGACGGCCGAGCGCCCTAACTCCAAACGATTAACCGCTTATCTCATACACCAATTCGCGATCCTTGTCTAGTGCATACACGACATAACGTTGCCGGGAATCAAGATTGTGCTCGAAGGCGAGGCGAACGCATGTGGCGCAGCCGCCCTCGGTTGTGGCCCGTACTACAAAACGAAGCCAGATACGCGGCACCGCGCGGGCATTGCCCGCACTCCGACGAGAGCTCGGGTCCGGCGCCCTGCGCGCGATCCACCGACGGGCGCACGGAGGCGCGAGTGGCACAGCCGTCCTCGGCTGTGGTGCGCGTGCCACAAGCGAAGCCTGATACGCCGCACCGCGCGGGCTGAATGAGCGCTCCGACGAGTGGCACAACCGCACGCGGCCGCGAATCCGGCGGAAGCTGCATCGCCGCATTGGCCGTTACAACGGCGCCTTCGCCGGCGCCCCAGGCCGGCGCGAGTACTCCGCAGGCGTCTCGCGCTCTTTCACGACCGCTACCAGCGTCTGCGCTGGCCCCGGCACGCGCAGCGGCGCCGTGAAGACCTTTCCACCCAGGACTGACAGGGCGTGCGCCGCCGCCGCGATCTCCTCGCTGGCCCGCGACCCCTTCGGCGTAACCAGCCGGCCGCCGACGCGCGCAAACGGCAGCGCCAGCTCGAGCAGCACCGGCAGGGGAGCGACCGCTCGCGCCACCACCAGGTCGAACGTGCCACGCAGCGTCGAATCGTGCCCCAGCGTCTCTGCGCGCCCCGTCAGCACAGGCGTCTTGTCGAGCCCCAGCGCCTCTACCAGCGCCGAGAGGAACGCGGCTTTCTTTGCCGTCGCCTCGAGCAGGGTCAACCGTATCCCCGGCCAGGCGATCTTCAACACCACGCCCGGGAAGCCCGCTCCCGCGCCCAGATCCAGCACGCGCGAGTCCGGTCGCAGGATCTCGCGCTCGCGCAGCGCCGCGCCCAGCGCCAGCGATTCGACGAAGTGGCGCTGCCGCACGACGTCCGGCGCCGTGTCACCGACGAGGTTGACCCGTCCCGACCACTCCATCAGCAGGCGGAGATAGGTGTCGAACTGCTCCAGTTGCGCAGGTGTCAAGCGCACGCCGTGGGACTTGGAATCGCGAGAAAGTGCTGCCAGCATGCTCCGAGCATACCAGCGCCGGTTTGACGCTCCTTCCGTAACACAACTACAATCAAATGGCAGGAGGGTCTTTATGGTAGGTGAACTCACGGTCGACACGGAGCAGGTGGCGTTGCAAGATCTTGCGCGCACCTATCTCGCACAGCTCAAGCCAGCCGCGCGAGAGAATGCTCAGCCTGAAGTGCTGAAGTTCGTCCGTTGGGTTGGTCCCGAAAAAGACCTCGCGATCATGCGCGCGCATGAGGTCTCGCAGTACGCCGAGAACTTCCCGCCGTCCGTCTCCGATGCGGCCGCGCGTGCCGACTGCGTGCGGGCATTCCTCAAATGGGCGAAGGACAAGGGTGTGACGCGAGAGAACCTCGGCACGCACCTCCGCGTCCGCAAGGCGTCGAAATCCAGCGCCAATGCTCACACGATCGAAGAGCAGCCGATCTACCTCACGAAGGAAGGCCACGACGCGCTCGTGAAGGAGTTCGAGGGGCTGAAGGATCGCCGTCCGCTGATCCAGGCGGACCTCGCTCGCGCCATGGCCGACAAGGACTTCCGCGAGAACGCGCCGCTCGACGCAGCCCGTAACGAGCAGGGCCACCTCGAAGCGCGTATCAAGGACATCGACGCCACACTCCGCCGCGCCGTCGTCCTCGATCACGGCGCCGAGCATCCCGGCGACGCGTCGCAGATCGGCGATTTCGTCACCATCAAGGATCTCCGCACCGGCCAGGAAAAGAGCTACACCCTCGTCAACTCCGACGAAGTGCGTTCCGGCCAAGGAAAGATCTCCATCGTGTCACCCGTTGGCAAAGCCGTCCACGGCCACCGCGCCGGCGAAGAAGTAGAAGTCGAAGCCCCCTCCGGCACCTTCCGCGTCCGCATCGAAGCGATCAAGTCCCCGTAGGCCCAGTCGAGCAACGGCGAAGCGACCGCATCGCTGTAGGGGCGCAACCTGTTGTGCCCGCGTTTGGGTTGCGCCGCCCGCTCGATACCCACGCACGGTGCCCGAATCACTCTCGTCTCCGGCGGGCG
>JANXYW010000402.1 GCA_025355835.1 Chloroflexota bacterium | reverse complement strand
CATCGCAATCGAAACGGCGATCCCGCGTCCGTGGGCACGGCTGTTCGACTTCAGTCATCGCGCCGAAGTACAACGCGCCGGTTACGCAGCGGCGCGCGACGCGTTGTCGTCGGCGCGCACCGTGCCGGGGCTGCGCCGCGCCGCTTAGCCGGCGTCGATGATGGAAGATTGAAGATGGATGCGTCGTCCATCGTCCATCCTCCACCCTCTATCTTCCGCCTCGAACGCGCCGCTTGCGCTACGATGCCTAAGAAAATTGCTACCCGTACGCAATGGAGGCCGTGATGTTGCGCATCTACGAGATCGCTGATCGGTACGTGGACGAGTACGCCACGCTAGAGCCGAACGCCGCGACGGCGCAGGGTGTCGCGGGGCATGAAGCGGAGATGACCGACTACTCCCCGGATGGCGCAGCGGCGATGGCGGCGCTAGACCGGCGCACGGTCGCCGAACTTGCCGAGGCGGCGCCGAAAGGCGAACGCGAGCGCATCGCGCGCGACGTGATGACGGAGCGCCTCGGTGTGCGCATCGATTCGTACGATGCTGGCGAGAGCTTCCGCTCGCTGCGAATCATCGGCGGCCCGATGCAGAGGATCCGCAGCGGCTTCGACCAGATGCCGCGCGCGACGCAGCAGAACTGGCAGGACATCGCCACGCGATTGCAGTTGGTGCCGCGCGGCCTCGCTGGATACCGCGCCACGCTGCTGGAAGGGCTACGACGCGGCATGCCGGCGGCGCGTCGCCAGGTGCAGGAGTGCGCGCGGCAGGCAGCTGTCTGGAGTGGGCAGAATGCCCCGTCGTTCTTCAGCACGCTGCTCGATGCGTACGACGCGACGCCTGCCGTGGCATCGGATGCGTTGCGTGCCGATCTTGAGGCGGGTGTGCGGGCCTCAGAAGGCGCCTACGCCGAGATGCGCACGTTCCTCGAAACGGAGTACCTGCCGCAGGCGACGGAACGCGATGCGGCCGGGCGCGAGCGCTACCAGCTCATGTCGCGGCAGTTCAACGGCTGCGAACTCAATCTGGAGGAGACGTACGCGTGGGGCTGGGACGAGCTGTATCGCATCGAGCGCGAGATGGCGGCGACAGCGGCCAAGATCATGCCGGGCGGCAGTATCGCTGACGTGCAGCACCTGCTCGATACCGATCCGGCGCGGGCGATTGTCGGCGTCGACGCCCATAGGGCGTGGCTGCAGGAGGTGCACGATCGTGCTCTGGACGACCTGGATGGCACGCACTTCAACATCGATCCGAGGATCAAGCGCCTCGAAGTGATGGTGCCGCCAGCGGGCGGCGCGTTGATCCCGTACTACAGCGGGCCGTCGGAGGACTTCGTCCGTCCCGGGCGTACCTGGTGGCCATCGGGCATGCGCACGACGTTTGCCAAGTGGACGGACGTTTCGATCGCCTACCACGAGGGCGTGCCGGGCCACCACATCCAGATCGGCACGATTCGCTGTGTCGGCGACAAGCTCTCGCGCTTCCAGCGCAATGTGACGTTCGTCTCGGGCTACAGCGAAGGCTGGGCGCTGTACGCGGAGCGGCTGATGGGCGAGCTGGGATATCTGGAAGAGCCGGAGTACTACCTGGGCATGTTGAGCGCGCAGGCGTTGCGCTGCGTGCGCGTGATCATCGACATCGGCATGCACCTGCAGCTCAAAATCCCGACCACGGAGCGCTTCCATCCGGGCGAGACGTGGAATCACGCGCTGGGCCTCGCCTTCGCGCAGGAGCGCAGCCGGCAGGACAAGGAGTTGATGGTCAGCGAGTTGCTCCGCTACCTGGGCTGGCCCGCGCAGGCGATCAGCTACAAGGTGGGCGAGCGGGCCTGGTTGGACGCGCGCGAAGCGGCGAAGCAGCGGCAAGGCGCGGCGTTCGATCTCAAGCGCTTCCACACGGCAGCGCTCGAGCTTGGACCGATGGGACTCGCGCAGATGGCAACGGAGATCGCGCGCGTGTAACGCCGCGTCGTTTGTGGCGCGACCGCGCGGGCGTACAATGACGATCGTTCACGTAGACGCGGAAAGGATCGCACGATGATCGTCGCCACACTCTCCCGCACCACCGTCGTCACGCAGCAAGGAGAGTTCGAGAAGCGGCGCGGCGCGTTGTTGGCGCGGCTGCTCCCGTACCTCGAGCGGCAGCCAGGCTTCGTGTCGCACGAACTTCGCCGCGAAGGCGATGGCGGCGCGATGATTGAAACGACGTCGTGGCGCGCTGAGGCCGATTGTCGCACATTCCTCCGCCAGGGCGCTGCGGCGATGGCCGCTACGTGGCTCGACGCGTTCTTCCCGACCGCGCCATACCCGAACGGCAACTGGATCCGGACGACGGCGGAAGTCGCGGGCTAGGCGATGGCGAGTCGGACCCCCATCGTGGCAAACCGCGAACCGACTTGGGATGAGCTCGCCGCCATCGGCGCGACCATTCCGAAAGCGGAACTCGCGCGGGTGCCGACTGACGCCGCACGGAACTTACACCATTACCTC
>JANXYW010000082.1 GCA_025355835.1 Chloroflexota bacterium | reverse complement strand
ATCCTTCGGCACGAGCGCACGACGGAGCTTGTCCTCGATGTCGACCCGATCGGTGGTGAGTTGCGCGAGCTCTTCCTTCGCGAGCGCGGACATCTCCGGGTCGGAGTCGCCGAGCACCGCGCGCGCTTCTTCGATGCCCTTGCCGTTGGCGGTCCAGGCGCGATACAGCACCACGACATCCTCGATGGACGCGCGATCCTTCGCCATCGCCTGTAGTTTCTCGTAGTCGCCCGATATCTCCGGACGCGCCATCTCGGCGGTCAGTTCTTCGTAGCGCTGTTCTGTTGCTTCCAGACGACTAAACATTGCACACAAGCGGAAACCCCCTGCCCGGAGGGGGTTTCGTCCTCACGCTCTATGGTAGCACTCCGCGACTCCTACGCCTCTGGCTGGTTGGCTGCTCGCGAGCGCATCTCGCGGTAGAGCTGGGCGTAGACGCTGGCGTCGCTGCCTTCGATGATCTTCGCGCCACAGACCTTGGCGTAGAACTCGGCCGGACCGACACCTCCAATGATCGCGTAGCCATACCCCATGTCGCGCATGGCCTCGAGGCAGCGGAAGATCAGCGACGCGCCAGCGCCTTTGCCGCGCAGATCCTCCCGCACGCCGGTCGGGCCTAAGAAGCCGCGGCGGCTGCTCTCGTACACCGCGAAGCCGGCGATGGCGCCAGCTTCGATCGCGACAAACCCCGTGATCGGATGCCCGTTCGCGAAGGCGAAGTCGGCTTCGGACGCCCAGTTCTCGCTGAAGTGCTGGAGCACGAAGCGGCGCAGCGCGGCGCGATCCCACGCTTCGAGCCGGCGCACGACGATGCCGGCGGCGGCCGTACGTGCGTCGTATGGGGCGGGATCGGGCAGGTCGTAGAGGCGGACGAGCATGTCGGGCATGGGTGGAAGTGTAGCGAGCTGTGAAGGGAGACGATTGTAGAGGCGGGCCGTCGAGAGGCGGTGCGTCAGGCCCGTAGGATAAACTGACTTGCCAGTATGTAACCGTTAGAGTCCTTGAGGGCCTCATGCGCGACGACCGAGACACACTTACAGCTCGCGAGCTCGAAATCCTCCGGCTCATCGCGGCAGGACGGAGCAACAAGCAGATCGGGGCTCATCTCCGTATCGCGCGAAGCACCGTGAGCACCCACGTCTCGACGATACTGCTCAAACTCGGCGCCTCCAATCGCGCGGAGGCTGCGGTCATCGCCGTGCGCGACGGCATCATCGAGGCCCCCGCCGGACATGACGGGCTGAGGCCGTCACACCGGCTCCTCCACACAATACTTAGGTACAAGTCACTAGGCAGATCGCATCTGTTCAGCGTGACCTGGATGCCGCATCATGGCCATACGTTCGGCGCCGATTCGCTTCACGGGACGATTCGCACGAGTCGATGGAAAGGAGAAGCAATGAGGAAGCGCGTACTTGCAGGCGTATTACTGGTGGCGCTGGCCGGGATACTTTCGTTTGGCGCTGGCCAGCTGATACGAGAGGGCATGCGTACGGAGGCGCAGCAGCCTGTGCCGCCGACGCTATCTGCCGATAGCATTCTTCAGCCAATCAAAGAAGAACAGCAGAAGCCGCGCTTCGCTGGCGAAATCCTAGGGCTGTTCCTTGCGCCCACGGAAGAGGAGTTCCCACCTGAGTACAGGGCCAGGCGCGATCCAACGTGTGGATTTACCAGCGCACCGGCCGGTGCGCTCGATTTCCCGCGCCCTGTCGCCCTTGCGCAGAAATGGGTCCCCCGGGATCCCGACCAATTCCCGATGGTGTTCGCCTGCAAGGGAAGCGTTACTCACGTGACCTACGAATACGTGACAGATGGCGTAGGCCTGCCGGCGAGCATCGGCATCATCCGGCAGGTGGCTCGCGGGAATACACAGAATGTCGCCGCCGAACGAGTCGTAAGCACGGTTGTGAGTGGCCGGCCCGCCGTCCTCATCAAGCCGATCACGCCTGACGGCCTGGGGCAAACGTCGGAAATCCTGTTCCCCGAAGAGTTCGGGATGACCAACATCTACGCCTTCAACCTCCCGGAAACCGAGCTGCTGGCCATCGCAGCCGCCGTTGTCGAGGCCGGCAAATGAGGAGTTCAACCACGATGCGTTGGCTAGCAGCAGCTTCCATGGCCCTCGGGCTTGTCTTCGGCGTCGCATTTCCCGCTTCCGTGTTCGGCGCACCTACCGGTTACACCATCGTCGCGTCCCTGACGCCGCCAACCCTGTCCTCTGGTTCTAACGCCAACCTCAACTGCGGATGGCACGTCGCGTGTGTCAACCCATACACGAATGGAGTGGGGCTTGATTGGGAAGATGGCAATACTGGCTTTGGCAATCCGTGGTACTTCCGGGGCTTCTTTGCCAGTAACAATCCGGCCGGCGGAGTGGTTGCAACGGGCGCACCACTGGTTAACCAGCAGGGCAGCGACCGGTGTGACATCATGACGGTCTGGATCATCGAGAAGTTCAACGGCGTGCTGCGGGCGGCTCCGACGTACACGCATGTCAACATGCCGCAGCCCCAGGCGCAGTTCGGTATTCTCGGCAGTCCCCTCGGTACTTACATCACTCGGCAGATCGGCGGAACGATCGATGATAGTCTTAACTGCCAGTTCGGCGGCAGTCACGTTCATGAGGGCCACTCGAACGTGTCGGGCGTTGTGACAACGAGCCGAAACACCGGGCTCTACCCGACGGGACTGGTCTGCCACAACAACGCGTGCGGAACGTTCACAAACAACAACCCAACCAAGTGGACCCGCCGATTTACGTGGCTGGAAGGGGGGTAGCCGCTCCGGCCACAAAAGCTTTCTTTGCACGGGTTAAGTCTTCCGCGGGCCACCCGTCGTGGATGGTCCGCCTTTTTCCGGCGCTCTCAAGAAATCCGCGCGTTAATTTGCGACCGTGTTCGGCTGGCCGCGGGCAGCAGCGCTCACTGGTACAGCTTGGCTCCGCCGTAGCCAATGGTACGAACGTACCCTGCCGCGTGCGGCGAGCCTCTGCTACGATCCGCGCATGGCAAACGAAGAACGACTGAAGCGGCTCCTCGAGATGAAGGATCAGGCGCGCCTTGGCGGCGGGCGGAAGCGCATTCAGGCGCAGCATGATCGCGGCAAGCTGACCGCGCGCGAGCGCCTCGATATCCTGCTCGATCCTGGTACATTCGAAGAACTGGATCAGTTGATGATCCATCGCGCCACCGAATTCGGCATGGACGAGCAACA
>JANXYW010000073.1 GCA_025355835.1 Chloroflexota bacterium | reverse complement strand
GCGTGCAGGCGATCGTGATAGCCGAGCCAGATGCGCTCGCGGACGCTGTTGTGCTCGTCGCCGTACGAGCGCAGCGCCAGCGCGAGGTGCCGCGGCTCCAGCAGGTCATACAACCCCAGCAGCAGTTTGCGCCGCTGCTCCATCTCCTCGATCAGTTCTTCGGGCTTCCGATTGCGTCCGCGATCGATCGTGCGCTCACGCGCGGCCTTCGCCTCGACCGGGTGCAGCGGCGGCGCGACTTCGGCCTCGCCTCGCAGCAGGCCCTGCGCCGCCAGCGCCCACGCCTGATCGGCGCCGGCGACGTGCGCCAGCAGATCGTGCAGCGTGCGCGACCCGTACGGCACGAAACGCGCCCAGTCGTTCACACCCACGTCCGCGAGCGCGGAGAGCAAGTCTTCGCGCGCCATGTGCATGTCAAGAACGGCGTCGTGGACGAACGGAATCACACCAGAAGTGTAGCGAGACCGCAATCGCGGTCGAGCCGGCGGTCACGCTGGCGTTGACAACTGGCCGTTGTGGCGCAGGAGCGAGGGTGGTATCACGACCCAGTGGAACCCACATCCCGACCAGCAATCGCCACTACCGACGACGAGGCTGTCACCGAGGCGCTGCGCGCCTTCGTATGCGCCCTCGGGTCCGCGTGCGTGGACGTACGACTTGACTACCGCGCGGGCGTCGTGACGCTTACGGGGGCGATAGCATCAATGATCAACCGGCAGGCCGTCGAGGATCTGGTCGCTGCGCACGATGGCGTCGAACGCGTCGTCAGCGAACTGCGTGTCGCGTCGGCGTCAGGCGTCATCGCCTCGGGCTTCTGACAATCGTTGGTCATCAGTTTGTCGGTGCGAGCACTGATCTCGTAGAGACGGAGCTAAAGCGGGCGGTCGGACGGAGCTAAAGCTGCGTCCCTACGGCCTCCGTTCGATCCTGACACGACTGACGACAACCAACAACTGGTACGAATGTCCGCTACCCCGCCCGCACGGCGTGTGATATCAATCTCCGAACCTAGACTGCGCCGGGAGTGATGGCTTGTTCAAGAAGATCCTGGTCGCCAACCGCGGCGAGATTGCGCTGCGCGTCATGCGGACGTGCCGCGAGATGGGGATCGCGACGGTCGCCGTGTATTCGACCGTCGACCGAAGCATGCTGCACGTCCGGTACGCAGACGAGGCGTATCACATTGGCGAAGGACCGCCGCTGGAGAGCTACCTCAACTACCAGAAGATTCTCGAGGTAGCGAAGGGGGCCGGCGTCGACGCCATACACCCCGGTTACGGCTTCCTGAGCGAGCGGACGGAGTTCGCCGAAGCCTGCGCCAACGCCGGCATCACATTCATCGGTCCGGATCCCAAATCGGTTATTTTGCTCGGCGACAAGGTCAACGCACGCCGCACGATGATCGCGGCGGGCGTCCCCGTTGTTCCCGGCACGGAAGGCCGCGTCACGTCGGACGAAGCGGTGCGCCTCGCGCCGAGCATCGGTTTCCCGCTGCTGATCAAGGCGTCGGCGGGCGGTGGCGGCAAAGGCATCCGCCTGGTCAAGAGCCCCGAAGAGATCGAAGGCGCCGTCCGCGTCGCATCGAGCGAAGCGCAGTCGTCGTTCGGCGACGGCGGAGTGTTCTTGGAGCGCTATCTGTCGCCGGTGCGCCACGTCGAGATTCAGATCCTCGGCGACAAGCACGGCAACGCCGTCGCGCTGGGCGAGCGCGAGTGCTCGGTCCAGCGCCGCCACCAGAAGCTCCTCGAAGAATCGCCGTCGCCCGTGCTAAGCCAGGCGACGCGGGAGAAGATGATGGCCGCGGGCGTGGCGGCGGCGAAGGCCTCGGGGTACTACAACGCCGGGACGGTCGAGTTCCTCTTCGATCCAGCGACCGACGAGTTCTTCTTCCTCGAAGTGAACACGCGCCTGCAGGTCGAGCATCCCGTCACGGAGTGGCTGTGCGGCCGCGACCTCGTGCGCGACCAGATCCGCATCGCCAACGGCGAGCCGCTCGGCTTCACGCAGGAGGATGTGGTGTTGCGCGGCGCCGCGATCGAATGCCGCATCGCCGCCGAGGACCCGTACAACAACTACCTCCCTTCGCTCGGCCGCATCGACTACGTGAACGAGCCAAGCGGGCCGGGCGTGCGCGTCGATAGCAGCATCTTCAGCGGCATCGAGATACCGTACTTCTACGACCCAATGCTGGCGAAGCTGATCTGCTGGGGCGCCGACCGCACCCAAGCCATCGGCCGCATGAAGCGCGCGCTGCGCGAGTACGTCATCGCCGGCGTGAAGACGAACATCCCGTTTCATCTGCAACTGCTCGACGACCAGCGTTTCATCGACGGCCAGGTGCACACCGGCTTTCTCGACAACGACTTCAAGATGATCGAGCCGGAGGAATATGCCGAACAGGAGCGCGTCGCGCTGCTGGTAGCGGCGGTGATGTCGCACAATCGGCGCGCCCGAAACGGCGCGCAGCCGGCGGTGATGACGGGGCCCGCTAGCAGCTGGCGCGACTCCGGACGTGAACGCCAACTGGCGTCGCGTACAGCAAGCACACAACAGGGGAATCGATGGCGGCGAAGTACCGGCTAAGGCTGGGCGTTGACACGCAAGAAGTGGAAGTCGAGCCGGATCACGCCGGCGGCTACCGCGTGACCATTGACGGCGTCGTTGCGTCCGTCAGCCTCGAGCGCATCAACGACTCCGCGCGCTACTCGATTATCGTCGACGGCAAACCCTACGAGGTCTTCGCCGAAGAAGGCCCGACGAACTACCACGTATCGGTCGGCGGCCACATGGTCACCGTCGGCACGCAGACCGGCAAGCGCGGTGGCGCCAGCGGTTCCGACGGCTTCGATGTGGACGCCAGCGGCGAATGGGTGCTGAAGTCACCTATGGCCGGCGTTGTACGCGAGGTGTCGGTTACCGCCGACGACGAGGTGACTGAAGGCCAGATGCTGGTCGTCGTCGAGGCCATGAAGATGCAAAATGAGCTTCACGCGCGGCGCGCCGGCACCGTCAAGGCCGTCTACGTCAGCGTCGGCCAACGCGTCGATCAGGGGACGCCCCTGCTGGTGCTGGTCTGATTCTTTGCCCTTCGTTGCCGCTCTGGCTGCCTATGGCTTATAGTGAGGCTCCATTGCAGAGCGCCTTCGGGGGCGCTCGCTTGCTGATAAGGGGCCGACGATAGCACGAGACCTCCGCATAAACGAAAAGATCCGCGTCCGCGAAGTCCTCATCATCGATGATGAAGGACAGAAGCTGGGCGTGACGCCCATCCTCCAGGCGATGGACATGGCGCGCGAGCGCGGCCTCGACCTGGTCGAAGTCGCCCCGAACGCTAATCCTCCGGTCTGCCGCATCTTGGACTACGGCAAGTTCAAATACGAGCAGTCGAAGAAGGAGCGCGAGGCGCACAAGCACCAGAAACAGGTGGTGCTGCGCGAGGTGCGCTTCAAGCCGAAGATCGGCGCCCACGACATCGCTGTCAAGCGACGCGTGGTCGAAGGGCTGCTGGCCGGTGGCGACAAGGTGAAGGTTTCGGTAATGTTCCGCGGGCGCGAAATTACGCACCCGGAGATCGGTCGCGAGCTTCTTCTCGGCATTTCGCAGACGCTGAAAGAAGTAGCGATCGTGGAGCGACAGCCCTCGATGGAGGGCCGCTTCATGAATATGTACCTGGCGCCCGTCCCGCCGAAGCAGGAGCCGAAGGTCAAGACGCCGCGGGTGCCGAAGCCGGCAGCCGTCGCGACTTCGGGCGATGCCGGAGGCGACACTGCGATGGCGGCAGCGCTGAAGGCCGCAGGCGCCGACGGTGCGGTAGCCGTCGAAGCGGCGACCGAAGTTGCGGATGCGGTGATCGCCGTCGAACCCGCAGCCGAGATCGCGGACGCGGCGCCTGCAGAGGCGTAACCGCCGCACAATTCGAGAACGATGCGCCCCGCTCGCGCGAGAAGGACGACGACATGCCGAAGATGAAGACCCACCGTGGCGCCGCAGCTCGGTTCAAAGTGACCGGCGGCGGCAAGTTCACCCGCCGAAAGGGGAACATTAGCCACAACAAAACGCGGATGTCGAAGGCTGCTCTCGGCGCCATCGACGAAATGATGGTAGTCAGCAAGCCGGGGCAGAGGCTGCTCCGCAAACTTATGCCGTACGCGAAGCGCTAGGGCGCGTTCGCGGAACCTAGAACTAAGAACCTAGAACCTCGGTCCTAAGTTCTAGGTTCTTCCGAAGGAGCAGACGATGCCACGCGTAAAGAGAGGCGTGCCGGCGCACGCGCGACACAAGAAAATCATCGGGCTGGCGAAGGGCCACAAGGGCCAGCGCCATCGCGTGTTCAAGCGCGCGAACGAATCGGTGCTGCACTCGCTCGACTACGCATACGGACACCGCCGCGAGCGCAAAGGCGACTTCCGCAAGCTGTGGATCGCGCGCATCAACGCCGCGGGCCGCATCAACGGCATCACTTACAGCTGCCTCATCGACGGCCTGAACAAGGCCGGCATCAGGATCGACCGCAAGGTGCTAGCCGACCTCGCCGTGCGCCAGCCGCAGGCGTTCGCCGCCATAGCGCAGAAAGCTGCCGCCGCCGTCGCGTAGGGCGGAACCGCAGATTACGCAGATTTCACAGATTGTTGAGGGCCGCATCAGCGGCCCTTTTCTGTTGTGCGGAAGTAGCGAGCGGACGAGCACCTCACC
>JANXYW010000070.1 GCA_025355835.1 Chloroflexota bacterium | reverse complement strand
CGCGTGCTCGTCGTGAATCCGATGCTCGCGGGGCGGTTCCAATATCTGCAGCCGTCCGAGCGCAAGCGGCCGAAGACCTGCGTGGTGATGCAGCTCGAGAACGGCTGGCAGCTCCGCTACTCGGACCGGCTGCTGATGGGGAAGATTTACGTCGTGCCGGCGGACGCGATCATGACGGTGCCGATGTTCGCCGACATGGGCCCGGACGCGCTGGAGGTGGGCGAGGACGAGTTCCGCGCCCGCATCCGCAAGCACAGCGGCGCGATCAAGAACATCCTCACCAACTACAAGTTCATCGCCGGCATCGGCAACGCGTACTCGGACGAGATCCTGTTCGAGGCGCGCATCGCGCCGTTCCGCAAGCGCACGACGCTCTCGGACGATGATATCGGCGTGCTGTACCGCGCGATGGGTAAGACGCTACAGCGATCGATCAAGATCGTGCGGGCGCAGTTCGTCGATGAGCTGGACTACAGCGAGTGGCGCGAGCACTTGAAGATCCACCGCAAGGGCAGCGACGGCAAGGACAAGCAGGAGGGCCGCTGTCCGCGCTGCGGCACGCACATCACGGAGATCGCGCCGAGCCAGCGGGTAACCAGCTACTGCCGCACTTGTCAGAAGTAAAGTTCACCACAGAGGCACAGAGACACAGAGTTCTTTTAGGGTTCACCGCAGAGCCGCAGAGGACGCAAAGGGTTGTTGGGAATGAGTAAGTTCGCTGTTGCGAATGTGCGGTTGGTTCTGCCTGATGGCATTGAGCGCGGAACGCTGCTTGTTGATGGCGGGCGCATCGTCGATGTGCGGGTGGGGCCGGCGCCGATTCCGCCGGATGAGTACGAGATCGTTGATGGCGGCGGGCGGTACTGCGCGCCGGGGCTGATCGATATCCACGTGCACGGCGGCGGCGGGTTCGATCTGATGACGGACGATGTCGAGCAGGTGCGCTCGTACGCGCGGTGGGTCGCCACGCGCGGTGTGACGTCGTTTCTGGTGAGCACGTCGGGGCGGGATCATGCGGAGATCTTGCGGCGGCTGCGGGCTGTTGCGCCGGCCTGCGATGGCTCTGTTCGACCGGCGGTTGGCGGCATGCGCGCACCTCACCCCCCAGCCCCCTCTCCACGACGTGGAGAGGGGGAGCAAGGCGGAGGCGCTGCGCGCGTCTTGGGGTTCCATCTGGAGGGGCCGTATATCAATGCGGTGCGGAAGGGAGCGTTTCCGCCTCGGTGGCTGCGGGCGGCAAGCGCGGACGAGTATCGGGAGCTGTTCGAGGCGTCGGGCGGCACGGTGCGGCAGGTGACGTTGGCGCCGGAGTTGCCGGGCGCGGACGAGCTGATCCGCGCGGTCGTTGAGTCGGGCGCGGTGGCGGCGATCGGCCACACCGACGCGACGTACGACGAAACGATGCGGGCGATCGATCTGGGTGCGACGCACGTGACGCACTGCTTCAACGCGATGCGGCCGTTCGGGCATCGCGACCCGGGCGTGCTGGGCGCGGTGATGGCGTCGGACGCGCTGACGGCGGAGCTAATCGGCGACGGCGCGCACGTCGACTACGCGGCGGCGCGGGTGCTGATTCGCGCGAAGGGTTGCGATCGCGTCGTGCTGATCACGGACGGCATGCCGCTCGCAGGCACGCCGGACGGCGCGGGTGAGTGGGAGGGGCAGGCGATCCGCGTCGACGGCGGCAAGGCGGTGCGCGTTTCGGACGAGACGATCATTGGCGGCGTGATCACGCTGGACCAGACGATGCGCAACGCCGTCTCGCACATGGGCGTCGCGCTGCACGATGCCGTCGCGATGGCGTCGACGAACGCGGCGCGCGCGCTGATGCTCGATGGTGCGTACGGCGTGCTTGCGGCGGGGCGGGCGGCGGACTTCGTGCTGCTGGATGATGCGCTCGGCGTGGCGGAGACGTGGGTGGCGGGGGAGCGGGTTGTTTAGGTTTCAGGTGGTAGGTTTTAGGTTGTAGTTCGACGTCGGCGCGGCGTTTCGCCGCGATGTCTCGCACGCGGCCAGGGTTCTCAGACTGCCGGGCGTACTGCGTCGGTCCGGCTTTGCCGGACCCACAGCCGAGGGCGGCTATGCTCCACGCTTTGCGTCGCGTTACGTCGGCGCGCGATCTCCAACCTCCAACTTCCAATGACCGTCCGCCTACTTCGTCGGCGGGCCGCCGAGGTTGCCGGGGGCGTCTAGCTGTTCGTAGAGCTGGAAGAGGACGCCGCCGGACGCTTTCGGGTGGACGAACATCTCTTTCCAGTCCCAGCTGACGCGCGGGCCACCGAAGGGCT
>JANXYW010000042.1 GCA_025355835.1 Chloroflexota bacterium | reverse complement strand
GCACGAGGCGCAGCAGTACGGCGTCAAGACCGCATACGCCGTCGGCCTCATCCACGGCATTGGCGCGGAGACGGGTACACAGGTGCTGGTGATCGCGACAGCCGTGGGCGCGGGCAGTCGCGCGATGGGCGTCGCGGCGCTCGGTGCGTTCGTTGTCGGTCTGCTGATCTCGAACTCGATCGTGACCGTGATCAGTACGGCGGGCTTCGTATCGTCGCAGCGGCGCCAGTGGATCTATGTGGCCGCCGGACTTTTCGCTGCGGTGTTCAGCCTCGTCGTCGGGTTGTTCTTCCTCTTGCACCAGGCCGACGTGTTACCGAATCTCGATAGGCACTTCCGCTGGATCAGCGGCGGGAGCTAGCGCGGGCGAAGGCTCGGCCACGCCCCGGCGGCGCCTCAGCTATCGGATCTTCAGCACGAGCTTGCCGGTGGCGCGGCGCTCTTCGAGCGCTTGCAGCGCTTCACCGCAACGCTCCATGGGGTAGACGCCGCCGATCGGCGGGCGGATGTGGCCTTCGTCGTAGAGCTGCGCGAGGCTTGCGGCGATCGTGCGCGGCATCGTCGGATCGACGCGGATGTATTCGCCCCACGCGACGCCGATGACGGCCGTGTTCCGCAGCAGTAGGCGGTTCACCTTCACTTCCGGGATGGTGCCGGCGGCGAATCCGATGACCAGCACGCGACCAAGCGGCGCAAGTGCGCGCACGCTGTCGGTGAAACGATCGCCGCCCACGGGGTCGTAGACGATGTCGACGCCGCGGTTGTCGGTGATGGCGCGCACTTCGGTCAGCCACTCACTATCGGCGTCGATGCAGTGCTGGGCGCCGGCGTCCTTCGCGACGGCGAGCTTCTCGTCTCCCTTCGCGATGGCGATCACCGTCGCGCCGAGGCCGCGCGCCACCTGTATCGCCGATGTGCCGGTGCCGCCGGCTGCGCCATGCACCAGCACCGTCTCGCCGGATTTCATCGCGCCGCGCCAGACGAGTCCGAAGTACGCCGTCTGATAGTTCACCATCGCTGTCGCTTCTTCGAAACTCATGCCGTCGGGGATTGGCATCGTGCTGAGCGGATGGGCGATGGCGATCTCGGCCCAGGCGCCGAGCATCGACGACGCGATGACGCGGTCGCCGGGACGGACGCCGGACGCCTCGGGCGCGCGCAATACGACGCCTGCGGCCTCGACGCCGGGAATGAACGGCGGCGTCGGCTTGAACTGGTACTGGCCCTTCGTCATCAACAGATCGGGGAAGCCGATGCCCGCGGCATGCACCTCGATGATCACGTTGGTGTCGCTGGTGGGCGCCGGGACGTCGGCGATCACCAGTCCGTCGCCACCGGTGAGGGTGCGGAGTTGCAGGGCGCGCATGGTGTTTGGGGTGGGCATGGGTGACTCCGTGAGGTTAGCAGTCGTTGTGATGTTCGTGGTTTGGGTTTGACACGAACGCGGGCGCAACGGGTTGTCTCCTTCGGCGACTCTCCGAACGCCCCTACACCGGCCGGCGTGTTGTTTCGCTCCGTGGCCTATTGTAGCGAGCCGCTACTCCGTGACGGCGCCCGCGGGCCTGTGTACGAAATGATGATCGCCATCCGCCCACACGAGTAGCGGCGGCAGGAGGATCAGCGTGCTCAAGAGGCTCAGGCCGATGTTCAGCGCCGTGACCTTGCCGAAGTTGTCGAGCAGGGGGAAGTCGCTGAACGCGAGGACGGCGAAACCGCCCATCACCGTGAGGCCGGATGCGGCGATGGCGCGCCCGATGCGCAGCGACGCCGTTGACATCGCCGAGCGGGCGTCCATGCCGTTCGCGCGCTCTTCGAAGTAGCGAGACATCAGCAGCACGTTGAACTCCGTCCCCATGGCGATGATCAGCGGGCCGGAGATCGAGGTGAGTGGGCTGTACTCGACGCCGCTGAAGTAGAGCAGCATCGCCGACGCACCGAGCGCCAGGACGACAGGCAGCAGCGGCGCCAGCGCCTTCACGGGATTGCGGAACCACGCGGCCAGCACAGCCAGGATCGCCGCCAACGCGACGAATGACATGAGATCGCGGTTGGCGCTGATCGCATCGACCGCAGCCGTGCCGATCACGCTGAGTCCGGCCGGAGCGATGGTGACGCCGGCGGGCGGCCGGGCGTCGCGCTCGATCTGCTCGGTGAGCGCGCGCTGTCCGTCCAACGTCAGCTGATCGCTGAGCGCGAACGTGATCGACGCCATCGTGCGATCGCCGCTGACGACGCTGTCGGCGAGTGCTTGCGGTGCGCCTCGTAGCGCGCCCTCCGCCGATGCGGACGTCGGCGCGTCGCCGGTGACCAATTTCGTGAACGACGCGAGGCTGTTCGATACGCGGATATCGCTGGGGTGCGCGCTGCGCTGGCGCTCTTCGAACGGGAGCATCCAGTCGAGTACGTCCTGATCGGTGACGTGGCGTCCGGCCGGTGTCTCGACAAGCAGGTTCAGCTCGTTCGTCGAGCCGGCCACGTCGCGTACGTGATGGAGGTCGACCAGCACCTTGCTGTCGGAAGGGACGAACTTCTCGGGATCGGTTTGCGTCGGGATTTTCTGGCTCACGTACAGGCCGCCGAACGAGACGAAGAGTGCCATCAGCGCGATGGGCGCAAAGCGCCCGACTGTGCGCGCGGTGATCCCGTGGACGACGCGCTCGACCTCGAAACGGGCGCGCGGTTGCACCTGCGCGCCGAGGCGCGTTCGCTCGCGCAGGTACAGCACGCCGCTGATCAGTGACAGACTCGTGACGAAGACGATGACGGCGCCGACCGCGAGCATCGATCCGAAGTCGCGGATCATCGGTACGTCGGAGAGATGCAGCACGATGAATCCGATGCACGCGGCGAGGCCGGCCACGGCCAGCGCGGGACCGACGCGAGCGAAGGCGTTGTCGAGGCCCGCGTCCGCGGAACCCGTCGCGAACGTCTCCTCTTCGATACGATTGTGGATCTGGATCGCGAAGTCGACGCCGAGGCCGATCAGGATCGGCAGGCCGGAGATCGTTACCATCGTTAGCGGTATGCCCGCGAAGCCCATCAACCCGAACGCCGACACACAGCCGACGAGCACCGCAGGCAGCGAGAGCAGGCGCCACCTGGCGCGGAAGACCGTGAACAGGACGGCGAGCATGATCGCGACGGCGAAGATCGCCATCAACACGAGGGCGCTGCGCATCTTGTCGCTTATCTCTTTGATCAGGAGCGGCGGGCCGGACACCAGCGGCGCCACACCGTCGAACCCGTACGTGCCGATGTCGCGTTTCACGTCGCCGGCAGCGGTTGCGCCGGTATCGAGTGACAAGTTGCCGCGGAGGCGAGCGACCATCAGCGCGTGGTGGTCGTCGGGGAAGACGCCTGTGATCTCGGGGCGCAGATGTTCGTCCGCGCCGTACAGCACGAAGTGCACGAAGCGCGGGTTGTCGAGCGTTCGCTCGCCGACCGCGAGGAAGCGCTTCGCGTCCGGCCCGAACGTAGCGGTGAAGTCGTCATCGACGCGCTGTGTCGCTGCCGCGGCCGCGGCGTCCTGCGCTGACGCGGAATCGCCGCGGGCTGCCGCGGATGTGCGTGCGTCCGCCGCGGCCTTCGCTTCGTCAGCGGCGAGCTTCACTGGCTGAGACACCATGCGCTGTTCGATCTGCGTCTGCGCGAACTGGACGATCGCCAGCGGCGAGATGACGCTGTGGAAGTTGCCCGACACGTTCAGATCGCGCTCCAGCTTCTGCTGGCGGTCGCGATTCGCGGCGGTGAAGAGCTGCTCGATCGATGCGCCGTCCGGCGGCGTCTCGAACAGGATGAGCAGCGGTTCGCCGCCGAACTGCGCCTGAAAGCGCGCATTGTCCCGCGAGAGCTTTGAGGCCGGATCGAGGAGCGTCTCCTGGCCGGTCTGGAACTTCAGGCGCGGGATGCCGAACGCGAGCACGACCGCCGCGATCATCGCCACGGCGACGACGGTTCCCGGCCAGCGCCGGACGATCGATGCGACGAACAGCGCCGGACGCTTCACGAATCAGCTCCTGCCCTGGGAGATGCTGCGAGGCT
>JANXYW010000009.1 GCA_025355835.1 Chloroflexota bacterium | reverse complement strand
TCGTCGGGCGAGTTGGCGAGCTTGACGCCGCCGCCTTTTCCGCGGCCGCCGGCGTGGATCTGCGCCTTCACGACGACTTTACCGCCGAGTTCGACGGCGATCGCTTTCGCTTCGTCGGCCGACTTGGCGACGCGGCCTTTGGGGACGGGGACGCCGAAGTTGGCGAGGATCTGCTTGGCCTGGAACTCGTGGATTTTCATGTGGGGATCAGTCTCCGGTCGTCGGTCGTCAGTCGTCGGGGGCGCGTTTGGCGTCGGTGGGGATTGTGGCGATGAATGTGGGGTGGGGCAAGTTGTGGAGAACCTCACCCCGGCCCTCTCCGCCTCGCCCCGGCGAGCAGGGGGACGGGACGGGCGGGGCGCCCGCTCTCCATTTTCGGGCGGGTCGGTCGATTTGCTGGGCGCGAGACGGGGACGCTCCTATCGTGCGGCGCGCTTCATGGTCCAGTAGTGGGGGCCGTTGCCGGGGATGTCGTCTTCTACGATGACTTCGAAGCCGTGGCGCTGGTAGAAGGGAACGTTGATCTCTTTCTGTGTTTCTAGGTAGCAGGGGAGTTTGTCGGCGTCGGCGCGGGCGAGGATCGGTTGGATGAGCGCGCCACCGACGCCCTGGCCCTGTCGCGGCGGGTCGACGCCGAGCAGCATGAGGTACCAGTGCGGCTCGGGCATGTCGCGGTGGTGGAGGTGCTCGAACGTGTTCATGATCTTCATGAAGCGCATGAAGGGGCCGAAGCCCAGCTTGAACGGCGCTTTCAGCATGCCGACTCGCGCCATGCGGCCCATCGTGACGGTTGTGCCGCCCGGCGGTAGCCAAACGGCGTTGCCGGCCACGGCGTCGCCGGTTGTGAAGACTTCGCCGTAGCGATCGCCGAGGACGGCCGCGGCGTGGAAGAACCAGGGGAAGTCCTTCAACCGCCTGGCGTCGTCGGGCATGATCCAGCGCATCATCGGGTCGTCGAAGAAGGCGCGCGCGAGGACGGCGGCGGAGTCGTCGATCTGATCCTTGCGCATGATGGTCGGTTGGGTGGCAGTGGACGTCAAGGTAGGCCTCCTGTGGCTATGAGGCGATGCTATCACCGCGTGGGAGGAAGTCAAGTGTTGGCTCCCGGTCGAAGCTGGCCTGGCAAGCGTTAACGTCGATTTAGCCAGTAATTCCTTTCACAATCTTGCGAGGCTGGACTACATGAGTTATATATAACTGTCGATATATGAAAAGGCAGACTTGCCCGGCAGGATCGACGGAACGAGGAGGTACCAGGATGCTGGACTTCACCACCGCAGGAACGATAGAGCTTTCGCGCGCCATCTCGGCGGAGCGGAAGGAGTTGCGCGATTCTCGCAAATGGCACCGCGTGCTACGCGACTTGCAGCGCGAGGCCGGAGGGTTTGTGGCGACGCCACGCCGCCGGAAAGAGCTGCGCGTCGAGTTCGCGTCGGCGCTGGATGAGGCGCACGCCGCCGGGATGACGATCGACGCGTTCATGATGCGTGGATCGCGCATCGTTGCCGAGCAGGACGCTGCCGATCCGGCGCTGAACGAGCGCGCGGAATGGGCCGGCCTCAACGACGCGGCTTGATGCCTGACGTCACTTTCACACAAAGTACGGGCGTTTCGATGCTGGATGCGCGGGCTGCATGCCCGCGCCCCGCACATGGGGCGCGCTCCATGGATGCGCCGCGCCACGGCAGGATGATGCGATGTCGCTGAAGCACGCGCTGCTGGGGATCCTCGAGATCCACCCGATGACCGGCTACGAGTTGAAGCAATTCTTCGATTCGTCGGTGCAGCATTTCTGGAACGCCGAGCTGAGCCAGATCTATCCGACGCTGAAGGCGCTGGAAGAAGCCGCTTTCGTCGACAAGCGTGTCGAGGTGCAAGAGAGCCGGCCGAATCGGAAGATCTACGCGATCACCGACGCCGGCCGCGAAGAGTTCGCGCGCTGGGTGCGCGTGCCGCAGCCGCCGGCGGATTTGCGCGACCCGTTCATGATCAAACTCTTCTTTGGGAATGAGATGCCTCTCGAAGACATACTGGTATTGCTGCGCCGCCAGATGGAGGAGCAGCAGAAGGTACTGGTGTTCTCTGAGACCGTGCTGCGCGAGAAGATCCGCGCAAACGTCGAGAAGCACAACTCGCCGCGGCAGGGACTGTTTTGGACGCTGACGCTCGAGATGGCGATGGCGTATCGGCG
>JANXYW010000417.1 GCA_025355835.1 Chloroflexota bacterium | reverse complement strand
CGGTTGTTCTCTTTGGGTGGGCGATCTATCGGACGCCGTTCGTTCAGCGGCAGCCATCTGGTCCAAAAATCCTGGTCCCACTTCTTTTCGCGTCCGGTATTGGTTTGGCGTTATTCGTGTACGACGGTTGGCGTCCTTTTGGCGCACAGTCTGAGGCGAGCGCCGTCACAGCGCCCATACTGCGCACGAAAGGCGGTCCCCTTCCGCTGGGCGCAAATTACATCCGTCCCAGACTGCTCGAGCTTGTCCATGAGCTGGAAATTGTTTCAGGCAAAGAATTCAGGATGGAAGCGGCCGGAATGCTGATGCCTGGAGAAAAGATAACAGCGGATAGTTCGGCGCAGACATTGTTCGCCTTGAGTCCCAATGCAGGATTCTCGATTGCTCCGTCCCTGCGCCCGGTCACAGATGCAATGGCCGCTGTTGCGCGGCGTCAACTACTATTGCCGGTGGCGACAACTATTTCTGCCGGCGAAGGGTTAGCAAAAGAGTGTGGCCCACCGCCGGGCCCACTCGGTTGTTGTCGTCGGCCGGTCGGTGGCCGTGGAGCACGTCAGCGCCGGAGCGCCGCCAGGCGCGTAGGCGCCCGGTGAGAGACCTGGAATGCTGGCGTCCGCACATCCCAAGCCGTCGAGAGGCGCCCGATTCATGGCGTCGGGTCTGCTGCCTGCCGAGTCGTGGCCTTCCCCCGGCGCTTGGCGTGCTCAGTGCGGAAGCTGGGGACGTCAAATTCCAGCAGCACTGAGTGGTGCACCAACCGATCAATGGCGGCGGCCGTGGCCATCTGATCGCGAAAGATCCGATCCCACTGGGCGAAGATCAAATTGCTCGTGATGAAGACGGATCGTCGCTCATATCGTTCGGCGAGGAGCGTGAACAAAATCTCGGCCTCCTCAGGACTCTGCTGGATGTAGCCGACATCGTCGAGGATGAGGACGGCGAAGTGATCGAGCTTGCGCAGGGCGCGCGGCAGATCCAGATTCCGCTTCGCCGCCAGGAGCTCCTGCACGAGGCTGTAGGTCGGCATGAAGAGCACGGCATGGCCGCGGTCGATCAGCGCGTGGCCGACGGCGCACAGCGCGTGACTCTTGCCGACGCCCGGCAACCCGAACGCCAGGACATTCGTGGCGTCCTCGAGGACGTCACCCTCGGCGAGCTCGTGGAGGCGACGCACCAGCGCCGGTGGCAAGCGCCCCTCATCGAGGGTGTCAAACGTCTTGCCCGGCGGGAGTTTGGATGCCCGGCGCAACCGGGTCGTGCGACGCTCCTGTCGCGCGTCAGCTTCGAGCTCCAGGACGTCCCGCAGCAGCGGGAGCGCGGACTGCTGCTCGGCCTGGACGAATCGCGACACCATCTCGCGAGCGGCCGTCGTGAGCGTGAACGCGGTGAGCAGTGTCGTGATCTGATCGCCGACGGTGGGCGTCGTGCCGCCGCGGCTCATGCCGCCGCTCCCGCGCGGAGCGCATCATACACGGTGAGGTCCGGGGCCGGAATGCGGATCACCGGGACGGTGAGGACCGGTGGGGCCACCTGGGCTTGCACGGTGACGTAGTCGAAACCGCCGGCCTGATCCAGGACGACGGCAAGGACCTCCACGACCCGCGCTTCGCCCTCGGTCGCGGCCAGGTGCAGGATGCGGAGGTACTCGACGTCCGCGCGCTCGCCATGCGTCCGCCCCAACGCGTCGTAGGCGCGCCGGAACAGGATCGAGGGATACAGGTCCTCGCGATAGCGGTAGCGCGCAAAGGCTCCAGGCTTGCGGACCAACCAGCCGATCACATGGCGGTAGTCGATGCGGTGCGCGTCCTCTTTGCGGAGCCTCGGCATCGTCTGCACGATCTGGTCGCGGTAGCGCACCTCGACGACATTGGGATGGACGCGCGCTTCGACCGTGTGGCCCATCAACTGCGCGGGCACGGAGTAGGTCCGATGTGCGACGCGAATCGTGCTCCAGCGTCGCACGACGGGGTAATAGCTCGTGTAGCTGGGAATCGCGGTCGAGGGGAGCGCACGGAACGCCGATCGCTCCTCGGCCAGGCGCGTGGCTGCCGGCCGGTTGCGCCAGTACGCGACGACCTCCTGGACGAAGGCGTCGTAGCTGGCGACGTCGTCAAACGCCGCATGCCCTCGGACGAGGAGCGCCTGTGCGAGGAGGGATTTCAGTCGCCGATGGGCTTGCTCCGCGACGCCGTTTTCATGCGCCCGCCCCGGCGTGATGCGGCTCGAGCGCAGGCCGTAGTGCTCGAGGACGGCGCGAAACCGCGGCGTGAGGGCCCGCCCACCACTGAGTTTCAGCTCGTGGGTCGCGGCCGACAGATTGTCGCTGCGCAGGACCGCCGGAACGCCGCCGAGCGCCCACAGCGCACCTTGCACGCCGGCCGCCAGCGCCTCAAACGTCTCCCCGAACGCGATCGCGACATACGTCCAGTGGCTGTAGCTGAGCACGAACTCAAACAGCAAATGCGGAAACGGCTCGCCGGCGATCGTCACGCCGAGGTCCGTCGCGTGCGTAAAATCGATCGCCGCTTCACGACCGGGTGCCGCGACTTGCTCGAAGAACACCTCCGGCTCGACCCCGTGGCGCGCCCGCCAGTCGCGAAATCGCCGCTGCAGCGTCCGCGCCTGCCCCGCGTGAAACTGCTCGGGGTAGCGCATCCGCAACACCTCCAGCACCAGCTTCGCTTCGAGCACGCCCTTGAGGTCACGCCGCAAGAGCGGCTCGATGTCCGTGATCCACACCGCGGCGAACGGATCCGGTCGGGTCCGCCAATCCCGCGGCTGTTTGGTTGTCGAGGGCGCCGGGCCCGTGTCCCACTCCCGAGCGGTCCGCAGACTCATGCCGCTGGCCGCCGCGGCGGCCGCCTGGCTCTTGCCATCCATACGTTTCTGCCTCATGAGCCGAACCTGCGCATCCGTGACCATTGATCACAGGCTGACACAGCCGGCCGGCCGACCCGATGCGGCAGATCTAGTTGTCGCTATGCGGCAGATTCAATTGTCGCCGCGCAAGCGTGCGTGATGAGCATGACGTGGGAGCTTGGGAACTGGTGATACACACGCTGGCGCTTGGCTGCGGACTACGTGTTTCAGACGGCCTAGCACGCCGCTTCGCGAACGCCCATCACAC
>JANXYW010000357.1 GCA_025355835.1 Chloroflexota bacterium | reverse complement strand
AGGCATAGTCTTTTCGGTCGTCGGTCGTCGGTCGTCGGTCGTCGGTCGTCGGTCGTCGGTCGTCGGTCGTCGGTCGTCGGTCGTCGGTCGTCGGTCGTCGGTCGTCGGTCGTCGGTCGTCGGTCGTCGGAGAAATGGAGCGCGGGCGCCAGGCCCGTATCGTTCCAACACGACGCTACTCTTGAGAGACGCAATCTTACCGGCTCGCACCGCCAATCCCGTCACCCGCGCCGTCACCTCCGACGACAGACGACCGGCGACCGACGACCATTAGAGATGCGTCGTCAGCCCGCCGTCGACGAACATCACCTGCCCGCTGATGTAGCCGCAGGAGTCGGACGCGAGATACACCGCGAGCGGCGCCAGCTCGTCGGCTGCGCCCGCACGCTTCATCGGCACGAAACGCACGGTCTGATTCGCCGCCGGATCGGGATTGCCGATCGCGGCCGAGTAGTCCATCCAACCCGCGGCGATGGCGTTGACGGTGATCTTGTGCGGCCCCCACTCCGTCGCCAGCGCGCGCGTCAGGTTCAGCACGCCCGCTTGCGCCGCGCAGTACGCGGCCGCGTTCGCGATCGCGCGCTCGCCCAGCACCGATGTGATATTGATGATGCGGCCGCCGGTCTGCTGCTTCAGCATCTCTTTCGCCGCCGATCGGCAGCCGTGAAACGTGCCCGCGAGATTCGTCTGCATCACCTTGTTCCACTCGATGTCCGTCGTCGTCTCGGCGGCTTTCCCCAGGAACAGATCCGGAGCGTTCACCATGATGTCCAGGCCGTCCATCGCCTTCGCCACCTGTCGCACCATCACCTGCACGCCGGCGCCCAGCGTGATGTCCGTCGCGACCGTCGACGACGAGCGCCCCATCTTCGTCAGCTCTTGCTGCACGCGCTTCACGCGCATGATCTCGTCGCCGTCGTTCGAGATCGATGACACCCAAACGTTCGCCCCCGCCTCGCCCAACGCCAACGCAATCGCCCGCCCCGCGGGCGCGCCCGCACCCAGCACCAGCGCGCGCTTCCCGCTCAGGTCATACGCATCAATGCCAAGCCGGACATCGCCCCATTCGTTCTTCATGGTCAGTCGCTCAGTCTTTCAGTCGTTCAGTGCGCTTCTTAACGGTGCTCGGGTTCTCGTCACGATCTATCGAGCCGCCCCAACAACCATCCGTGTAATCCGTGAAATCCTTGTTTCCCTCGTCAAACAGCCACCTCAGGCGCGAACCCCATCGGCGCCAGTCCGCCCGCCAACCCGCCGCCATCGATGACGAACCCCTGACCCGTCACGTAGCTCGACGCGTCCGACGCGAGAAAGATCGCCAGCGGCCCCAACTCCCACGCGTAACCGAGGCGCTGCGCAGGTAGATAGCGCCCTCGCGTCTGCGCGAAGATCTCCGCCTGCTCATTGCCGGGCGGTGCCTGCATCACGAAGCCCGGGATGATGCAGTTGACGCGAATGTTGTGCCGCCCCAGCATCGCCGACATCGATTTCGTGATCGCGATCACACCGGCCTTCGCCGCGCCGTAGCCGAAGCTCATCGGGTACGCGCGCATCGCCGTGCCGGATGCGAGATTGATGATCGTGCCGCCGTGCCCCTGCGCCGCCATGACCTTCGATGCGGCGCGCGCGCAGTAGAACGCGCTCGAGAGGTTCACGTCGAGCGTGTCGTGCCAGTCGTCGTCGTTCACGTCCCACAGTTCGGCGTTCGCGCCGCGCATGTCGCCGATGCCGGCGTTCGAAAGCATGATGTCGAGCTGGCCGTACTCGCTGACGGCGCGCTCGATCAGCGCGTCGCACTGCGCCGAGTCGCGCACGTCCGTCGGTTGCGCGACAGCGCGCCGCCCGAGCGCTTCGATGTCGGCCTTCGTGCGGTCGATCTGCGCCGCCGTGCGCGCCGCGCATACGACGTCCGCGCCCGCTTCGGCCAGCGCCAGCGCCATCTGCCGCCCGAGCCCACGCCCCGCGCCCGTGACGATCGCGACCTTCCCGTCGAGCTTCAGCCGTTCGAGGACCATGTGCTGCTCCTTCGCGTGTTGGGATGCGGCAATTGTAGGCCCGGCGCAGGTCAGCCGGTAGCGTCGCCGCTACGGGAAGTGCGCGCCCTGCGTGAAGCCGTGGTTCGTCTCAGTGTCGTAGTCGATATCGTGTTGGCGGATGCGCCCGACGACCGCCTGCGCGGCTGCCTCCGCCGTCGAGCACGTCGCGCCCTTGATCGCCGCCAGTACGTCCGGCGCCGTCGTGAGTACGAACGTGACATGCCCGCTCTCGTGCGTCACGAGGGCTGCTTCGTACGTGTTCCATTGCTGAACGAGGGCAGCGGACGCGCCTGCGGGCGGCTGCCAGCGCGGGAATGTCACCGTGATCGTCGTGCTGATCGTCGCGCCGCTCAGGATGCACGTCGAGTCGGGGTTCAGCGGCCACGTCCAGTCGATATTCCACATCGTCAGCGCGTCGTTGCGTCGCCCAGCGCTGTCCAGCGGCCCAGCTCCGTTGATCGACGTGCGCAGTTCATTCGCCGTCGTACCAGTGATGTCGTAGTACTGCATCGCCGCGTCAGCGACGGTTGCCACCACCACGTTCGGCGCTGCTCCGGAGGGATCGATGACTGGCGCGAGCGTGGGCGCAGCGAGCGTTGGCGGCGCTGCAGTGGGAGCGGGTGGACCAGTCGGGGCGATCGCAGCCGTAGGCGCAGGGCGCGTCGCGGTGGCAGCCGGGCTCGGAGCGGCGATCGCCTGTGTCGCGGTCGATGCAGGCGCGGCGGCCGTGTTCTCCGCGCGCGCAGAAGGCGTGGCGGTCTTCGCCGCGCCGCTCGTTCCGCCGCACGCGGCAGCGAACAGCGCGAGCGCAAGCAACAGTGCGGCGATGCGAGGCCGGTTCGCCATCTCCGAAAGATACATCTCGGGCCGTGATAGCGGCACAGCGCCATGCGATACGACACCGGCGTGAGTCGCCGCTTCACAGCCGTCGCGACTGCGCGTATGATTGCGCCAGCGTCAGCGCCGCAGCGAAAGGAACCCGCACATGTCGGCATACCAGTTCGAGCGCGAGTCTCGCACGCCGTTTTCTGAGGCGTACACCGTGGAGAAAGCCGGTGACGTGGTCGCCCGTGCGGACATCCACTTCACGCCGTCGGGCATCGTCTACGCCACGCTGTGCGTGCCGCAAGATTTCGACGAGGAAGACATCCAGGACCTGATCGGTGAAATCGATGAGCGCCTCGTGCTCAGCACGGATGCGTATCGCGACGACTTCGTCGTCACCGTGTGGCGCGGCATGCAGGCCGGCGTCTACTCGGAAGAAGACGACGAAGAGGATGAGGAAGAAGATAGTGACGAAGAAGGCGCCGACGAGTCGGATGGCGGCAACGGCAGATCGCCGAACGGATGATGCCGGCTAGCTAGCGAGGTGATGGGGCCGTACGCTCTCAATTCGATCCGTCCTCACCAAAATGGAGCACGGACGCCTCGCCCGCTACGAGCGCCGCACATGACACAGGCATCCGTCGCTGCGTCACGGTCGTAGCGGCGGCCTCGCGTGGTCGGCCGAAATCCACGACGAGCGTTCGCTGCCGGAAACGTGCGCGCCATCGGAGGCCGTAGGGACGCACCTTCAGGTCCGTCCGCACCGTTCGGACGGGGCTAAAGCCACGTCCCTACGCTCTAAATTCGATCCGCGTTCACCAGATCCACCTGCACCAAGACGGAGCGCGGGCTGAAAAGCCCGCGCCACGAGAACAAGATGGTGCATCAGCACCCTGCCTTGTAAATAGCTTCCACGCCGGGCTGAGCTCCTCGCCACTTCGTGGAGAGGGGTGGCCGAAGGCCGGGGTGAGGTGCTCGGCTGTCGACGACGCTCCTCGTTTTCATTCGCTCGGGTGGCGCCACCGCGCCATGAGGAACTGCTAGGCGCGTTGCGCGCGTTCTTGTTCGGCGAGGCTCTCGAGCCAACTGTCGTAATGCCCGAGCTTCTCCGCCAGGTTGGCCTTCATGTCCTGCAACGCGGCGAGCTTCTGCTCGATGACTGTCATCTGTCCGGCGGTGACTTCTTGGGCGCGCAGCAGCTTGGCGCGCCGCTCCGAGATCGCTGCGTCTTTGCGATAGCTCGCGCGGATCTGCATTTTCACTTCGTCCGCCTCGACCATCTCTTTGATCTCTGCGAGCGTGAAGCCCAGCAACGACTGTAGGCGCTTAATCTGCTCGACGCGCCGGACGTCATCCTCGGAGTAGAGGCGAAAGCCGCCGTCCAGCCGCGATGGCGGCTTCAGCAGGCCGCGCTCTTCGTAGAACCGAAGCGTCCGCTGCGTGACGCCTGTGCGTTCGGCGACTTCGCCGATCTGCAGGTACGCCTGCTCTTGCGATTCCGGTTCGAGAGTCTGTGTGCGCCTGCTCGCCATTGATCGATCCTAGCCCTAATCTAACGCGTACGTCAAGGTTAAGAATGTGTGAACGAGCGTCACAGTCGATCCAGCGGCCGTATCGGCCGCGCGCTATGTGGCCGCTTCCACGCGAATGCATTGACCAGGATCGCCCCGGCTACGAAGCCGCCGACGTGTGCGAAATACGCCACGCCGCCTCCGGCGCCCACCGTATCGACACCAAGCGACGAGACGCCGCTAAACAGCTGCGCCACGAACCAGAAGCCGATCAGGAGGAACGCGGGTAGTGGTACAGGCACGAAAAAGAACAGCGTCGACACGGTCGCTCGCGGGTACAGCACGATGTATGCGCCCATCACACCAGCGATCGCGCCGCTCGCGCCCAGCGCCGGCGCCAGCGCGTCCGGATGCACGATGCCGTGCGTGAGCGAACCAGCAGTTCCGACGACGAGATAGAAGATCGCGTAGAGCACATGCCCCATCGCGTCCTCGACGTTGTCGCCGAAGATCCACAGAAACAGCATGTTGCCCAGCAGGTGGATCCAGCTTCCGTGCATGAACATCGCGCTGAAGATCGTCCACGCCGGATGCGGCTGCGCGTGGCAGATGTTCGCGCTTGCACCCACGAGGCCGCGATCCCAACCCAGCGCATCAAACGTGCACGCCGGAATGTTTGCCCAGTGGTACATGAAGCGATCCAGCTCCGTCGTCCGCGACCCAATCGTCTGGTGACTGAGTGATACCTCGTACAGGAAGACAACGATGTTCGCGACGATGATCGCGATATTCACGTACGGAATCGAACGCGACCGCTCGCTGTCGCGGATCGGGATCATCGGCGCGAATCCACGTTGCGGATGTTCGACGCGAGTCCTGCGGAGGAGGGCCGTCCCCGGCTGTCCCCGTGCGGCGCCATCAGAACTCGATCCCCGGCTGCGCCTTCAGCCCTTGGTCCGCGAACGGATGCTTGATCTCCCGCATCTCCGTCACGAGGTCGGCGTAGTCGATCAGTTCTTGCGGTGCGTCCCGGCCGGTGATGATGACGTGCGTGCGGAGCGGCCGCGTCTTCAGGAATTCGACGACATCGCTCGTCGGCAGCCAGCCGTACGCCAGCGGATACGTGAACTCGTCCAGCGCCACCACGTCGTACTCGCCCGAGCTGATCTTCACCTTGCACTGCTCCCACAGCTCCCGCGCAAGCGCTTTGTCCTTCTCGATGTCCTTCGAGAGCCACGTGAACCCGCCGCCCAGCGAGATCATCTCAATGCCGACCTTCTTCGCCGCCTTGTTCTCGCCGTAGTTGGATGTGGTGCTCTTGATGAACTGCAGCATGCAGACGCTGTAACCGCGCCCCCATGCCCGAAAAAGCACGCCGAGAGCGGCCGTCGTCTTCCCCTTGCCGTTGCCCGTGTTGACGACGACGAGTGCCTTTTTGGGCAGCTTCGGTTCGCCTTCGGATCCCTCGTCAACCTCATGTTCGTCGCTCATGGTTCTACTCCTGGTGAGGCAGGCCGCAAGTCATCGGCGGTTCGCATGGCCGACGGTGACAGTGGTCGAGCGCTTCGCTCGATGATACGTGGCTCCGCTGCCTATCGCGAAGCCCTCCCGCCCACTTCGAAACGAATGGTTTGTGAATTGACTTACAAGCGACTCGCTGCTACTATCTGGCCGAACCTGGGCAGAGGCGATCGCGCGAGGTTTTCGCCGCGCGCGCGCCGAAATTGCCGTCCGGGCCGGAGAGGGATCGCTTGCCGTTCCAGGCTCTGCTCGACAGTTACCTTGCCGTCTTCATCGCGGCGATCATCGGGTTCTTCCTCGTTGCTACTGCCCTCATCGCCGCGCGCGTGCTCGCTCCGTTCTCGAAAGAAGCGGGTAAGTCAATCTCGTACGAGTGCGGCATGCTGCCCATCGGCAGCACACGCGCCTCGATCCCCATCCGCTATTACCTCTTCGCCATCCTCTTCCTCATCTTTGATGTTGAGGCCGTGTTCCTCTTCCCGTGGGCGATCAGCTTCGGGCACGCCGGCAAGGCCGCGTTCTGGGAGATGGTGCTCTTCATCGGCATTCTGGGCGGCGGCCTCGGCTACGCCTGGAAGAAAGGCGTACTGCAGTGGAACAAGTGACCGCGCAGAAAGCCGCACCGCCCGCGCTTCCCGAGAAGCAAGTCGAAGGCGCGCCCGTCGTCGCGCCGCAGCGCGAACAAACCAGCGTCGAGCGCGAAGCTGCGGCGCTCACGCCTGCATCGTACGAGCCGGGTACCGCCCTCTATCGCCAGATCCTCCCCGGCATCCTGCAGGTGCCAGCGGACGCGCTGCTCGCCGTTTCGCGCAAATCGTCGTTGTGGCCGATGACCTTCGGTCTCGCCTGCTGCGCCATCGAGATGATCGCGACGTTCATGTCGCGCCACGACCTCGACCGCTTCGGCATCGTGCCGTGGCCGTCGCCGCGCCAGTCCGATGTGATGATCGTCTCCGGCACGGTCACCAAGAAGATGGCGCCGGCCGTGAAGCTGCTCTACGAACAGATGCCGAACCCGAAGTGGGTCATCGCGATGGGCGCCTGCGCTACGAACGGCGGCCCCTACACGCGCTACGACCGCGTATTGCAGGGCGTCGACAAGATCATCCCGGTCGACGTCTACGTTCCTGGCTGCCCGCCGCGGCCGGAAGCGCTGATCGATGGCATGTTGGCGTTGCAGCACAAGATTATGGAAGAGCGCAACAAGTAATGACCCTTCCCGAAGGCCAGGATCCAGAAGCGACGAGCGACGCCGGTGCAACACCGGAAGCCGCTGTTCCTGCGCCTGCCGCCGCGGCTGCACCTGCGAAGCCTGCGCGTCCCGCGAAAGAGGTCGAGCCGAAGGACGCGCCCCGCGTCGCGCCGCCGGCCGGCAGCATCAACGATGTGCTCGCGAAGGCTGCCGCGATCACGCTCACGGCCGCATACATGGTGCCGGAGATGAAGGGCGAATGCGTCGCGATCGAAGTCGCGCGTGACGACATTCCTGCGGTCATGACGGCCGCGCGCGATGACTCGCGTCTCGACCTCAACTATCTGCGCTGCCTGTCCGGCGTCGATTGGCAAGACGAGGGCCTCGAAGTCGTCTACCACCTGTGGTCGATCTCGAAGAAGCACAGTTTGCAGGTGAAGACGCGCGTCACCTACGAGGACCCGAACGTGCCGAGCATCGCTGCGATTTATCCCGCCGCCGACTGGCACGAGCGCGAGACGCGCGACATGTTCGGCATCAACTTCGAAGGCCACCCGAACCTTGTGCCGCTGTTGCTGCCCGAAGACATGACGGACCACTTCCCGCTCCGCAAGGACAACCCCCTGCAGGAGATCGAGGAGTGGCAGGGCGACAACCTCCGCGATGGCGCGGGCGAAGGGGACGAGTAGCATGGTGCTCGAACGCGACCCTGCGCTCGACGTCGTCGATATGCCCATCAACATGGGCCCGCAGCACCCCAGCACGCACGGCGTGTTCCGCATGGTGCTCGTCGTCAACGGCGAGAAGATCGTCGACCTCGTGCCGCACATCGGCTACATGCACCGCGGCGGCGAGAAGCTGATGGAGGCGATGGACTTCCGTCAGGGCATCGGCTACTGCGACCGCACGGAGTACCTCGCGCAGTTCAGCGCCGAGCTCGCGTACTGTCTCGCCGTCGAGCGCCTGATGGATTTGCAGGTGCCCGAACGCGCGGAATACATCCGCGTCATCCTCACCGAGATGAACCGGCTCAGCAGCCACTTCATGTTCGCCGGCGCATTCGGCGTCGATGCCGGCGTGTTCGCCACCAGCTTTACGTACGCGTTCCCGCAGCGCGAATTCTTGCAGGAGGTCTTCGAGGAGGTCTCCGGCGATCGCCTGATGTACGCCTACTTCCGCGTCGGCGGGCTGGCGTGGGAAGTGCCGGACAACTTCGTACAGCGCGTGCACGAGGTGCTCGTCCACTCGGCGCAGGGGTTGAAGGACATCGACGACCTGCTGACGAAGAATGAGATCTTCATGGCGCGCTGCCAGAACATCGGCAGCTTTAGCGCACAGCGCGCCATCGCCTACGGACTCAGCGGCCCCATGCTGCGCGCGTCCGGCGTCCCGTGGGATCTGCGCAAGGACGAACCGTACTCCATCTACGATCGCTTCAACTTCGAAGTGCCCGTCGGTAACTACGGCGATGTCTACGACCGCTACCTTG
This sequence comes from Chloroflexota bacterium, assembly GCA_025355835.1. Taxonomy (GTDB): domain Bacteria; phylum Chloroflexota; class Dehalococcoidia; order DSTF01; family JACRBR01; genus JANXYW01. The sequence goes on along the minus strand of JANXYW010000357.1, from coordinate 11,045 downwards.
TTCGCATCGAGGAGATGCGCCAGTCGATCAGCATCATCGAGCAGGCGCTCGAGCAGCTCCCTCCCGATGGCCCCATCGTGCCGGAGAAGATGCCACGCCGCCTGCGCACGCCCCCCGGCGAGGTCTACGCGAAGGTCGAAGCGCCGCGCGGCGAATGGGGCGTGTACCTCGTTTCAAAGGGCGGCGACAAGCCGTACCGCCTGAAGATGCGTTCGCCTTCGTTCTGCAATCTCTCCGCGCTGCGTGAAATGACGATCGGCCACTATCTGGCGGATGCGGTGATGATTCTGGGCTCGATGGACATCGTGCTCTGCGATGTGGACAGGTAGATGACGATGCTGCTCTCCGCGCCCGCGATCGATATGCCCGGCGCGCTCGCGTCCGTACTGGGCCTCGTCGCCATCACGCTCGTGATGACGGTTGGCGTCGCCTACGCCACCTGGTACGAGCGCAAGATCATCGCCCGCATGCAACTGCGCCTCGGCCCGACGCGCGTCGGCCCCTTCGGCCTGCTGCAACCCATCGCGGACATGCTGAAGCTGCTCGTGAAGGAAGACCTCCGCCCAGCGACCGCGGATCCCATCGCGTTCGAGCTGGCCGTCTTCGCCATCTTCATCCCGTCGTTTCTCGCGTTCGTCGCGGTGCCGTTCACGGCCGATTGGTTGATCAGCCCGCTGCCGCTCAGCTTGCTCTACCTGTTGGCCATCTCCGGCCTCTCGTTCATCGGATTCCTGATGGCCGGCTGGGGCTCCGACAACAAGTACGCGCTCCTCGGCGGCATGCGGGCCGCGGCGCAGCTCATCTCGTACGAGATCCCGCTGATCCTCGCGATGGTCGGCGTCGTCATGGTCACCGCAAGCGCCGACGTCTACCAAATCATCCTGTTCCAAGATCGCATCCCGCTGATCGTCTGGCAGCCGCTCGGCTTCATCATCTTCCTGACGGCATCGATCGCCGAAGTCGAACGTCCGCCCTTCGACATCCCGACGGGCGAGTCTGAGGTCGCGGGTGGCGTCTTCATCGAATACAGCGGCATTCGCTGGTCGATGTTCCAGCTCTCGTCGTACGTGAACATGTACGTGTTCGCGCTGCTCGGCGCGTTCGTCTTCCTCGGCGGTTGGGAGTGGCCGTTCGGCCGCGACATCGGCTGGGGCTACCAACTGCTGCTGACCGTTTCGAAGATGGCCCTCTTCATCTTCTTCTACCTGTGGATTCGCGCGTCCTTCCCCCGCATGCGTGTCGACCAGTTGATGTCGTACGCGTGGAAGGTGCTGATTCCGTTCGCGCTGCTGCAAATCTTCCTCAATGGCCTGTTCATTGTTTACGATGCGCCGGGCGTCGTGCTCGCCGCTTCATCGTGGGCTGCCGCCGGCGGTCTGATGTACCTGGCGTTCCATGTTGTGCGCCGGGGTGAGCCGCGCAAGCCGCTGCAAATGATCTCGGTACGCGCCACAGCCGTGGCAGCCAGGAGTGCATCGTAGTGCTGGGTATTCTCCGAAGCATGAGCGTGACGGCGAAGGTGATGCTTACCCGCAAGCCTGTCACGATCCAGTACCCCGAAGTCCACCGCGAGATCCCGAACCGCGACCGCGCTTTCCCGATCCTCATCTGGGACGAGGAGAAGGACGAGCCGTTCTGCACCGGCTGCCACGCCTGCGAGCGTGCCTGCCCCGTGGAGTGCATGACCGTCGTCATGAAGGACAACCCGAAGCACGCGGCCGGCGAGAGCAAGCGCCGCAAGATCATCGATGAGTTCTGGATCGACTACGGCCGCTGCATGCGCTGTAACATCTGCGTCGAGGTCTGCAACTTCGAGGCGATCGGCATGAACAACACGTGGGCTGGCCACGAGCTGTCGCGTTACGACCGCTCGCAGCTCGTGTTCGATCTCGACCAACTGCTATCGCAGTCCAAGGCCGGCAAAGTCGATCCCGGGCTGCGCGCATGACGCAAGTATTCTTCTACCTGATCTCCGCGGTCGTGATTGCGGGTGCCTTGGGCGTGGTGCTGGTGCGCAACGTTGTCTACGCCGCGCTGCTCCTCATCATGTCACTGATGGGCGTCGCTGGCATCTACATCCTGCTCTCGGTCGAGTTCCTCGCGCTGGTGCAGGTTCTCGTCTACGGAGGTGCGGTCACGGTGCTCGTGCTCTTCGCGCTGATGCTGACGCGCACCGGCGAACTGAAAGAGAAGCTCGATGGCGAGCAGAAGCCGCTGGCCGCCGTCGCCGCGATCGCGCTGCTCGGAACGTTTCTCGCGATGATCATGCAGACGGCCTGGCCGCGCGACGTCAATCAACTCACCGTCGTGCCGTTCACCGATATCGGCGATGCACTGTTCAACCGCTGGGCGGTGCCGTTCGAGATCGCCTCGGGTGTGCTGCTCGTAGCGCTCATCGGCGCGGTGGTCATCGCCATGCAAGAAGAAGGGGAGCGCTAGTTGGAGACGGTTAGTTCCAGCATCCCCCTGGAGAACTTCATCGTGCTCAGCTCGATGCTGTTCTCGATCGGCGTCTACGGTGTGCTGGCGCGGCGCAACGCCGTGCTCATCCTCATGTCGGTCGAACTGATGTTGAACGCCGTCAGTATCAATATGGTGGCGTTCGCCGTGTACACGGCGCCGTCGCTCTTCGTCGGCATCATCTTCGCCATCTTCGTCATCACGATCGCCGCGGCCGAAGTCGGCCTCGCGCTCGCGATCGTGCTGCGGGTGTTCAAGAATCGCGGGACCGCAAACGTCGACGAGATAGACACGCTCAAGTGGTGAGCGTTACGCGGCGCGCGATGCGCACAAACGGGGGAGAGTAGCCATCAGCGGATTTGGCATGGACGACGCGTGGGTGCTACCGGCATTGCCGATAGCCGGCTTCGTCGTCCTCCTTCTGTTCAGCCCGTGGCTGCCGCGCAAGGGTGATTGGCTCGCCATCGGGCTGATGGGGATCACGTTCCTGCTCGTCCTCGTCATCGGGCGCGATGTGCAGAACGCCATCGGCGATGGCAACTTCCACGGCGTCGCCCGCAGTTGGCAGTGGTCGAACATCCCGGGCGTCCTCGAGATCCGCATGGGCACGTTCGTCGACCAGATCACGCTTGTCATGTTGTTCTGCGTGACGTTCGTCGCGACGATGGTGATGGTCTATTCCACCAGCTACATGCATGGCGATCGCCGATACGGCTGGTTCTACGCCATCGTGTCGCTCTTCGTCGCGTCGATGCTGACGCTCGTGCTCGCCGACAACTTGCTGCTGCTCTACTTCGCCTGGGAACTCGTCGGGCTCTGCTCGATGCTGCTCATCGGCTACTACAACGACAAGCAGTCCGCCGCCGAGGCGGCGAAGAAGGCGTTCATTACGACGCGTGTTGGCGACGTCGGTCTGCTGATCGGCATCATCATCCTCTTCACGCAGACGCACACCTTCAACATCCAGCAGATCCTTGCGATGGCCGAAGCCGGTGACATCAACAGCAAGTGGCTGACCGGCGCGGCGATCTGTATGTTCGCCGGCGCCTGCGGCAAGTCGGCGCAGTTCCCCTTGCACGTCTGGCTGCCCGACGCCATGGAGGGCCCGACGCCAGTCTCGGCGCTGATCCACGCCGCGACGATGGTCGTCGCCGGCGTGTATCTCGTCGCCCGCATGCTGCCGCTCTTCGAGGCGGTCGATGGCATGCCGGAGCTGATCACGGTCATCGGCCTGATCACGACGCTCGGCGCGGCATTCATCGGTCTCGCCCAGCGCGATATTAAGCGCGTCGTCGCGTACTCGACGCTCAACAGCCTCGGCCTGATGATGGTAGCGTTAGGCTCGGGCGCAGTCGGCGCGGCGATGCTGTACCTGTTCGTCCACTCGTTCTTCAAAGCGTCGCTCTTCCTCGCCAGCGGCTCCGTCATCCACGCGACGGAGCAGCAGGAAGTCGACAAGCTCGGTGGCCTCTGGAGCAAGATGCCGATCACGGCGCCCGTGTTCGCGATTGGCGCAGCCGCGATGGCCGGCGTCATCCCGCTCTCCGGCTTCTGGGCGAAGGACGAAATCCTCGCCGGCGTCTATCACGGCCCCGTCAACCACGCGGCGCTCGTGCTCGTGCTCATCTCGTTGCCGGTCACGGCGCTCTACATGACGCGCGTCGTGCTGCTGACGTTCTTCGGCGAACCGAAGGATCACCACGTCCACGAACACGCGCACGAATCGCCGCCTCTCATGACGGTTCCGATTGCGATCCTCGCCGGGCTGACGCTCGTCGCCGGGCTCGTGATCTTCGAGGGCGTCGGTAAGGCGCTCGGCTTCCACAGCGGCTGGCTCGGCTTCGTCTACAACCTCGGCGAAGGGCCGGAAGAGTTCAAGGTCGTTTGGTGGCTGTCGATCTATTCCGTTGTCAGCGTCGGCGCCAGCATCGCTGCAGGCGCATGGATCTGGGGTGGCGCTGCGGAACCGTCGAAGCGTGCCGCTGCATTCTCACCGTTCCTGTACCGCATGTTCCTCAATCGCTTTTACATCGACGAGGTGTACCAGCTCGTCATCGACAAGGTCGTGCTCGCTGCGGGCCAGGCAGTGGCCTGGTTCGACCGTGCCGTCGTCAACGACTCCGGCGTCAACGGCACGGGCGAAGCGACCAACTATCTCGCGTTCCTTGCGAAGTACCAGCAGACCGGCAAGATTCCGAACTATGCGCTCGGCATCGTCATCGGCGTCGTGGTGATCGCCATCGTGGCGTTTGGATACAGGACCTAGGATGCACTCTGGCTACTGGCTCATGGCGACGCTCTTCCTGCCGCTGATCACGGCGGCGGTGCTCGTCGGCGTCCCCGACAGTCGCAAGGACATCGTCCGCTATATCAGCGTCACCGTCGGCGCCGTGCTCTTCGCGATGTCCGTCTTTATCTTCTTCGCGTATGAAGTCGATCACGGCGGTGGCTATCAGTTCTTCATCCGCTACGACTGGCTGGAGAACGTCGCGTTCCTCGGCCCGCACGGCATCTCGCTCGCGCTCGGCCTCGACGGCATTTCGGCGCCGATGGTTCTTCTGACGGGCGTCGTGGCGTTCGGCGGCACGCTGATCTCGTGGAAGATCGAACACCACAACAAGGACTTCTTCATCCTGTTCTGGGTGCTCGTAGCCGGCGTCTACGGCACGTTCGAGTCGCTCGATCTGTTCTTCTTCTTCTTCTGGTACGAAGTCGCTGTGCTGCCGATGTATCTGCTCATCGCCGTCTGGGGCTCCAGCAGCGTCTTCGAAACCTTCTCGCGCACCAAGGAATACAGCGCGATGAAGCTGACGATCATGCTCGTCTCGGCGTCGATCCTCATCTTCCTCGGCATCTTCGCCGTCTTCAAGGAAGCAGGGCTGGGCACATTCGATTTGCAACAGCTCTACGCGTACCACTTCGACGAGAACTTCCAGAAGATGGCATTTCCGCTCTTCGTCATCGGCTGCGGCGTGCTGGCCGGCCTCTGGCCGTTCCACACATGGTCGCCCGACGGCCACGTCTCGGCGCCCACGGCGGTATCGATGCTGCACGCCGGTGTGCTGATGAAGCTCGGCGCGTTCGGCATCATCCGCCTCGGCATCCAATTGCTGCCGGAAGGCGCGACGTTCTGGATGCCCGGCCTGATGATCCTCGCGACGTGTAACGTCGTCTACGGCGCGTTCGCTGCGACGGCGCAGCGCGACTTCAAGTACATGATCGGCTACTCCTCCGTCAGCCACATGGGCCTCGTGCTGATGGGTCTCGCGACGATGAACCAGATCGGCATCGATGGCGCAGTGCTGCAGATGTTCGCGCACGGCGTCATGACGGCCACATTCTTCGCGATGGTTGGCTCCGTCTACGATCAGACGCACACACGCGACATGCGGCAGTACAGTGGTCTCGTTCACCGCATGCCGCTGTTCGTCTTCTTCTTCGGGCTCGCCGGACTTGCGTCGCTGGGATTGCCCGGACTCTCCGGCTTCGTCGCCGAATTCCACATCTTCGTCGGCGCATTCCGCACCTATCCGTGGGCGGGCGCCCTCGGCATCTTCGCCGCGGCGATGACCGCCGTGTACATCCTCCGCATGATGTCCATGGCCATGTTTGGGCCCGTCGACGACAAGTGGAACGACCTGAAAGAGATGACGTACCTTGAGCGCGGAACCGCCGTGCTGCTGCTCGCGGCGATGCTCTTTATGGGCCTCTGGCCCGCGCCCTTCATCGACCGCATCTCCGAGACCGTGCGCGTGCTGCCGGGGGTGTCGTGAACGATCTGAATCTCGACTACACGCTGTTCATCCCGGAATACTTCCTCGCAGGACTCGTCGTGCTACTCGTCGTGCTCGACCTGTATGTCACGCAGGTGAAGAAGTCGTGGCTCTCGTACATCGCGGCCGCCGGCCTCGCCGCCACGGCGGGTGTCTCGCTCTGCTGGATCGACAAGCAGAGCAACTTCGCGCGCATCGTCGCCATCGACAACTACACGACGTACTTTCGTGTGTTCTTCATGGCAACGGGCGCCATCGTCTGTCTCGCGTCGGGTAAGCTCGTCGAAGACAAACTGCGGCATCCCGGCGAGTTCTTCGCGCTCGTCATCCTCTCGACGATCGGCGCCATCGGCATGGCCGCCTCGCGGGAATTGATGACGGCGTACCTCTCGCTCGAACTGCTGAGCTTCAGCCTCTACATTCTCGTCTCGTTCGAGAAGTTCGATCTGCGCTCGAACGAAGCCGGCATCAAGTATCTGCTGCTCGGCGCGTTCGCATCGGCGTTCTTCCTTTACGGCATGAGCCTGATCTACGGCGTCACCGGCAGCACCTACTACAGCGACATCTCGGCGAACCTCAGCCAGGGCACCGACAAGTTCGAGTGGGCGCTGCTGATGGGTCTCGTGCTGATGATCACCGGCCTCGGATTCAAAGTCGCCGCCGTGCCGTTCCACATGTGGACGCCCGACGCATACGAAGGCGCGCCCGTCGCCATCACGGCGTATCTTTCGACAACATCGAAGGCCGCCGGCTTCGCGCTGCTGCTGCGGCTGTTCAGCGGCGCCTTTCAGGTCGTCCACGACGACTGGAGTTGGATGATCGCCGGCATCGCCGCCGCGACGATGATCCTGGGCAACCTCGTCGCGCTGCAGCAACACAACATCAAGCGCCTGATGGCGTACTCGTCGATCGGACAGGTCGGCTACATGCTCATGGGCATCGCCGGCCTTTCGCACAACACCGCGTCCGCGCTCGTGCTCCACATGACCGGCTACATGGTCTCGAATATGGCGATCTTCATCGTCATCATCGCCTGGTACAACATGACCGGGAAGGAAGAGATCGGCGACTTCCGCGGCATGCGCGAGCGAGCGCCGCTGCTCGCTGGCGTGCTCGCGGGCGCGCTCTTCTCGCTGGCGGGGCTGCCGCTGTTTGCCGGCTTCGTCACGAAGTTCATCCTCTTCCAGGCCGTCACCGACCAAGGTTACTACTGGCTCGCCGCCATCGGGGTCGTGACAAGCGTCATCTCGCTCTACTACTACTTGCAGGTGATGAAGCAGGCCTTCGTCATCAAGCCCGACGAGGGCGACGAAGCCTTGCTGCCCGTCCCGCTGCTGATGAACGGCATGGCGGCTGCGCTCATGCTGGGCGTCTTCTACGTAGGCCTCTACCCCCAGCAACTCTTCGACGCCATCGATAACGCCACCGGCTTCCTCTTCGTCTGAGTCGCGCGGGACACCCGTCGTAGGGGCACGCGGTGGCGTGCCCTCGCCCGCGGCCCAACGTCGTCGCACCGGAACCTACGCCCCTCCGCGTCTTCGTCGCGAAGTCCGCGCCGTCGCCGACGAACACGCCGTGCGGCTACGGCGCACGCGCCCGTATCGGCCACAGACGAATGGCAAGGCAGAGCGTGTGATCCAGACCCTGCTACGCGAGTGGGCGTACCATCGCCCGTATCCCCGCAACGCTGATCGCCTGCGTGCACTTCCGCTCTACATCGACCTGTACAATACGTCCCGACAGCACACCGCCCTCGGCGGTAAGCCACCCATCAGCCGCCTCAATCTGTAAACCATCTCTTGGGATCTGACATGTAGGGGCACGGCGCGCCGTGCCCGCGTGTGCGCACAATCTCCCGTCCCGTGCCCGCCGCCCTCGTCGGTCCCCCAACCCCTGTCTCGAATATCGCCACCGAACCCACATCCAACCCCCAAACAAACCTTCGCGTCCTCCGCGCCTCCGTGGTGAAATCCGCCCGATTGTGAGCCAAAGAACTATCCCCGCCATGGCCACGCGCGTGGAATGTTCTTGACAAGCTGAGCGTTCTCTCTTGTACGAGCGCGGCGTAAGAATCGCGAGCATTGCCAGTCTCACTATCGAGACTACGAGAGGAGCAGCCGCTATGAGCCTCAACAGCAGCTACGCCGACCCGACACTCCCGCTCTGGCGCGAAGCATTCGCTGGCCTCGACTGGCTCTCCCTTCGATTCTCGCCCGTGTTCGCCGGCTACGGCATCGAGCGCGGTCACGGCGAGGCTGTCGTACTCGTCCCCGGGATTTTCGCCGCGGACGCCAGCATGATCGAGCTGAGCGGCTGGCTCGCCCGCATGGGCTACCGACCGTACGCATCCGGCATCGGCGTCAACGCCGTCCGCACCGAAACCGCCATCGCAGCTGTCGTCGCGACCATCGATCGAGCCCACGCCGAAACCGGCGCGCCGGTACGCCTCATCGGCCACAGCCTCGGCGGCGTCATCGCCCGCGCCGCCGCACTCCGCCGGCCCGATCGCGTATCGCAGATCATCACGCTCGGCTCGCCCGTGAACGGCCTGTCGGCGCACCCGGCCGTGCTCGCCGCAGCGCAGCTGATCCACCGCGAAGACATCGACGCCTGCCTCGCCACCGTCCAGCAGCCACTCCCCACCAACATCGACGAGACGAACATGTACTCGAAGACCGACGGCGTCGTCGACTGGCGCACGTGCCACCGGCCGGACGCCACCGCGATCGAAATCAGCGGCACCCACACCGCGCTCATCGCCAACGCCGCCGCCTACGCTGCGATTGCGAGCACGCTCGCCGCGCGCGCCCTCCGCTCTCGAACACAACGCCACGGCGTAGGGGCACGGCGCGCGTTGCCCGCATCGGCGCACAACGCCTCGACCATCGCCGCCTAAACCTCCAACCTCCAACATCTAACCTCCAACCTGTGCCTCTGTGGTGAAAAAACACGCTACGATCACGCCATGATTCGCAACGCCACGCCCGACGACACGCACGCTATCGCGAGCATGATTCGCGCCCTCGCCGACTACGAGCATCTCACGCACGAGGTCGTGTTAAACGACGATGATCTGCGCACCCACCTGTTCGGCGAGCATCGCTATGCCGAGGCGCTGATCGCCGAGCACGACGGAAATGCCGTCGGCTTCGCGCTCTTCTTCCCGCACTACTCGACGTTTCACGGGCAGCCGGGCATGTACCTCGAAGATCTCTTCGTGTTCCCGGAGCATCGCGGCGGCGGCCACGGCAAAGCGCTACTCACGCGCCTCGCGCAGATCTGCGTCGAACGCGGCGCGCCCCGCCTCGACTGGTCCGTGCTCGATTGGAACGAACCCTCGATCCAGTTCTACGGCTCGCTCGGCGCGCAACCGATGGACGAATGGACGACATTCCGCCTCACCGGCGATGCGTTGCGCGCGCTGGGAACTCCGGCGTAGACGCCTCCGCAGCTCTGGCGCAACTGGTGATGTGTCCTATGATTCGCCGTTGCCTCGATAGACGACATTGAATTGCAGTTTTGTGTTTTTCGCGGCGGAAAGCGTGTGTTCGATGTCGCACGCGGTGGGACGTGAGCCGAAGGCATGTACTGCGTCGGTCCGGCTCTGCCGGACGCCCAGCCGAGGACGGCTATGCCACCACCGTTTTGCATCGGGCACTCTGCCACACTCCGCGCAAGGCCAACCGAGGCACCGGCGTATCGTGCAGCACCAGCGCGGCGAACTCCAAGCGGCGGATGACATCTACAGGTCGAAGCAGAGACGGGTACGACCACGTGAGCCTGGCAACGAAGACCGCGCGGGCTGAAAAGCCCGCGCTACGGTGCTACGTCAATCGTTTCGTCCAGGCACGATCCTCGCCGACGATTTCGAAGCCGCACGACTGGTACAGCGCGATCGCCGCAGCGTTCGCATTCTGCGTGAAGACGACGGCGGTGGTGGCGCCGAGTTCGTGGAGCCGTCGCAAGCCTTCGCTGATCACCGCACGCCCAACGCCTTTGCGCCGGTGCGCCTGTGCCGTGCCGACCGCCTCGAACTCGCCGCAGCGTGTCGCCGCGTCGTACCAGCACGTACATGCGGAGGCACCGGTTCCGTCTGGTGCTACGGCGACGAGATCCAACTCCGGTCGATAGTTCGGCAGCCGTTGCGTGAGCGCTCGCCACGCATCGCCCGTGACGACGCGGCCATCGACGGGAAACGCGTCTGCCTCGACGAAGCCCCGCCGCTTCATATCGAGCAGCGTCGACACGTGACCAAGCGCGTAACCGGCGGGAACCATCGCCGCGTCGGGCGCGGTTTCGATCACCTGCCATAGCCGCGTGTTGCCGCCATCGCTGCAAGCGTAGCCGCGTCGCACGAGCGCCTCGGCGCGTGGCTGATCGCCATCGACGACGACAACGCCGATCGATCCGCGCCCTTGCTCACGGGCCGCGCTTTCAAGCCAGTCCAGCGCCTCATCCAGCATGGACGGTTCAGCCTCGGGGTCGACGATCACGTCGCCCAACTCGGGCGGATCCAGCCACGCGAACGCCGCGAGCGAGCCGTTCGCCCGCGCCCACACGCGCGTATCCGACAGCGGATCGCCGTGCGGCATCACGCGCAACGCCCAGTAGAAGTCGCCGATGTGCATCTGCGCGCGTGGGTCATCGACAGCCCACCGGCGCGATAGGAGCTCGTGCACGCGCGGGAGATCGCCCCACGTTAGAGGTCGAGGTGCCATGCTAGGCATCGTATCGCCACTCGCCGATCGTTAGGGGAACAGATGTTGGTCAGTGCGCTGCCAGCTACGGTACGAGTTGGCGAGGAACTCCGTC
>JANXYW010000351.1 GCA_025355835.1 Chloroflexota bacterium | reverse complement strand
GACGGCGCCGTCGACCTTCAATCGCCACGCCGCGATGTCCACGCTCTTCTTTCCGAACAGCGTTTCCACCGGGAAGTCGCCCGCGCCGCCCTTCTCCTCGCGGGGGATGCGGCCGATGAACAGGCCCTGGAACTCCTTGTTTGCCAGCGGCGTGTTCTGGAACGCCAGCGCCAGCCCCAATCCGCCGCCGGCCACCGTTCCCATGAACGCGCGGCGCGTCATGATGCGCCGCGTCGTTTCCGGCATCGGCTCCGTCTGTTCCAGCAGTTCGCGCCGTTCTGCGTAGAGGCCCTGGCCGACTTCGATCAGGTGCGATCCGAGATGGATCGCGATCAGCGGTACCGCCAGAATTGACGCCCACAGATGCACCTGCACTGGTTTGAACTCGTACGGCGGGATGTTGGTGACGGTGTAGTAGTAGTGGAAGAGCATGTACAGCCCGCTGAAGTAGAGGACGAAGAAGTCCAGCGCCAGCAGCGGCGAAAAGATGCGCGGAATCAGGCCGGGCGGCCCGCCCTTCTTGAATCGAGGCATCCGTAGGTAGTAGCCGGCGAAGCGGAAGCTCGTCGAGCCGTATTTCGCGAGGAGAAACGGGATCGACGCCAGTCCAGCGTAGAAGTGGATGAAGCGCGTCAGCGTAAAGTACGGGCCGACGTCGTAGTTGAACGTGTAAAGATAGAAGAGGCCGCCCGAAAAGAACATCAGCCCCAGCAGTACCGTCAGGCAGACGCCGAGTTGCATCGTGATGATCGTGCTGGCGGGGTGAGAGTACGTGCGTGTCGTCACGCTGACACCTCTTCGAGTCGGCGACTCTCGATCGCGCCACGCGTGTGCGCGCGCAGCAGCGGATCGCTGGCCAGCCGCGCCAGATCGTCGCCAGTGTCGATGTCGTACCACGGCGGCAACAGAAACACGCTCAGCCCCGCCGAACGCGCCCGCTCCAATGCCTGCGATAGTACGCGTTCTGTGCTCCAGTCGATCACCTCGAACAGCGACCGGTACAGCGCGTTCATGCCGATGAGGTAGTAGCCACCGTCATCGGCCGGTCCGAGCACGACATCGTGCGTCGCGAGCGCGCAGTGTGCCACCGAGAGCAGATGCGACGGAAGCGTAGGGCTGTCCGTCCCGATCAGTATTGGATGCTGCGCGCCATCGGCGAGCGCAGTCTCGAACGCGTGCAGCAGCCGCGCGCCGAAATCCGCGTCCGGCTGCGCGAAGCAGCGCGCACTCGGCGCACGCGAGCGAAACAGCCCAACAGCCTCCGCCGGCGACGCCGCTATGTACACGCGCCGCGCCCGTTCGACGGCGACTTCGAGCGTATCGCGCACGAACGCCGTGCAAAGTTCTGACGCGCGATCGCCGCCGACATCCGACGCGAGTCGCGTCTTCGCGCCGCCCATCGACGGCTCCTTCGCCAGCACGATCACGTCGCCCGCCGGGGTCGCGGCTGCCATCGGCGACTCGACCCGCAGTTCGTCGCCTAGCACCTGGATCGCGTCCGCAAATGCGGCGCTGTCCATGCCGAATCCGATGCGGACATGATTCGGCGACTCGAATACCGCGCCGTCGAGCACGAAGATTCCGCGGGCGCGCATGCGGGCGCTCAGCGCTTCCGCCGAGATGCCGGACTTGAGCCGCAGGAACGCTGTGTACCCGGCTTGGGGCGGGCTCCAGTCGAGCCACGCGTCGTGCTGCTCGACGAATGTCGTCAGCACGCGCATGTTCTCGCGCGCACGCAAGAGCTGACGATCGAGATGCACATCGAAGCGGCGGATCGCCGCGAGCGCCACAGGCGCCGACAGCGCCGACACGGATCCGCTGAAGTAGTCGAGCGCCGTAGCACACTCGGCGATGAACGCGCGATCACGGCTGACGATCCAACCGATGCGCAGGCCACCCAGCCCCAACGGCTTCGATAGGTCGCCGATGCTCACCGCTCCATCGGCCGTATCGATCACCGACGGCGCGCGATGTTCTGTGATCAGCGCCGCCGGCCTGTACACCTCGTCGGCGATTAGCCGCGCGGCGCCGGCGTAGGTTCCGCGCACGAGGGAGCCGCTGGGTCCGTGCGGATTGTTGAACATCACGACGGACGCGTGCGCCGCGTCTCGAGGCAGATCCGCAAAGTCGAATTGAAATCCCGGCGACGGCGACCAGTCGATCACGTGCGCGCCGCGCGCGGCCGGCGCTGCCCGCAGCGCTTGATACAGCGGCCGCTGCACGACGACGCGGTCGCCGGGAGCGATCGCCGCTTCCGCGACGATGCGGATCGCCTCGGCTGCGCCTGCCGTGATCAGCACCTGAGCCGCGCAGACGTCGTGATACAGCGACGCGACGGCTTCGCGCAGCGCCACGCTGCCACCGCTCGGCTCGTAGTCCAGCGGGTCGTCAAGCAGCGTTGCGCTGCCGACGCCGGCTTCGTCGAGCACCGCGCGCGGGGTGAGCGGCTGCGGCGAGCTTGACGACAGGTCGATCATTCCAGGGGCGAACTGCTCCCGGTAGGCGTGCTCCAGCGTGAATCGAGGGATCGTTCTCACGTTCGCCAGCGTAGACTGGAGTGCTTACGAAAATCTTACGGCGCTTGACGTGCGCGATATCCAATCTCGTAAGCCTTCCGTAAGAAAGCGCAGTTACGATCGTGAACACGCTATGAGCAAGATTCTCGTCGTTGAAGATGAGCCGATGGTCGCCGAGGTCGTAGAACGCTATCTGCGCCGCGATGGCCACGATGTCACCATCGTGTTCGATGGCCAGTCGGCTGTCGAGCAGTTCGCCCGCGAGCGCGCGGATCTCGTCATCCTCGATCTGATGCTTCCGCGGCTCGACGGTTCGGCCGTCTGCCGTAAGATTCGCGCCACGAGCGACGTGCCGATCATCATGCTCACCGCGCGCGGCGACGAACGCGATCGGCTTCAGGGCCTCGAACTCGGCGCTGACGACTACGTCACGAAGCCGTTCAGCCCGCGCGAGGTAGCTGCGCGCGTGCGCGCCGTGCTGCGCCGCACGACGCCCGTCGAAGGCCGCGAGCGCATGCTCGAGTTCGACCGCATCCAGATCGATGGCGCGCGCCGCTCGGTCACCATCGAAGGCCGTCCCGTAGCCCTCACCGTGCGCGAGTTCGATATCCTTTACCACCTCGCGAGCAATCCGTCGCACGTCTTCTCGCGCGACCACATCGTTGCTTCACTCTGGGGCGATGACTTTGTGGGCGATGCGAGCACCGTTACGGTGCACGTGCGGCGGTTGCGCGAGAAGATCGAGGCCGATCCCGCGCGCCCTCGACACGTGCGCACGGTCTGGGGAGTGGGGTACTGCTTTGAACCTTGAGCCTAGCCGGAGATCGCTACGGGTGAACCCACTTCTGTGGGCGCTCGTCGTGCTCGCGGTCGCGACGGGCATCGCGTTGCTTCTGACGCAATTGATGCTCGAACCGCCGCGCGCGGATCTGATCGAACTCGGCACGTATCTCGCGATCTCCGGGGCTGCGACCGTGATTGTGGCGTCGCTGGCGATTCGCGTGCTCGATGAGCGTTTCGGACTGACGCTGCGAACGCGATTCGTGCTCGTCGCGCTCGTCGGCAGCGCGGTGCTCGTCGCGAACATCATCGTGCTGGCGCGCCTGATGTTCATTTCGACCGATCACGACCTCAAGGTGCTGCTTGCGACCGTCGCATTCAGCACGGTGCTTGCCGTCTTCTTCACGACGTGGATGTCGTCGAAGACACTCGAACGTCTCGGCAGCGTCAACCGCAGCATTCGCCAGCTCGCCGCTGGCGAGCTCGCTATCGCGAGCGACGTCACTGGCCGCGACGAGGTCGCGACGCTCGCGAAGGATGTCCAGCTCCTCGCCGAACGGCTCGCCGAAGCGCGGGCCGAACGCCTTGCGCTCGATGCCGAGCGCCGCGAGCTTACCGCCGCGATCTCGCACGACCTGCGGACGCCGCTCTCGACGATCCGCGCGATGGTCGACGCGCTTGAGGACGGCGTCGTGAGCGAGCCCGTCGAGATGAAGCGCTACTTCGCAACGATCCGCCGGGACGTCCAGCGCCTCAATCGCATGATTGACGATCTGTTTGAGCTCGCGCAGATCGATGCCGGAGCGATGCATCTTCGGCGCCAGCGCGTCACGGTGCACGAGATCGTCGCAGAAGTGGTCGATGCGATGCGCGCCCGCGCCGAACGCGCCGATATCCGGATCGAGTTGTCGATTCAGGACGAGCTGCCGCCCGCGATGCTAGACGGCGACCGCCTGGAACGCGCGATCGCCAACCTCCTGCGCAACGCGCTGGAGCACACGCCGCCCGGCGGCCGCATCGACGTGCATGTGAGCGGCGGTGACGGACAGGCTGCGGTAGAAGTTTCGGACACCGGCGACGGCATCGCCGAGGAAGATCTGCCGAATATCTGGACGCGCTTCTATCGCGCCGAACGGTCGCGCGCGCGCACCGACGGCGATTCCGACGGCGTCGGCCTCGGCCTCGCGATTACAAAAGGCATCGTCGAACTGCACGGCGGCCAGGTAGAAGTGCGCTCCCGCGCCGGCGAAGGCACCGCCTTCACCGTTCGCCTGCCCATGCTCACCGCCTGACGGAGCGGTCCTGTTTCCCGCCGTTGCCTCGCGCTTCTACCGCCAGCTACACCACCCACCGCACGCCATGCACGGTATGCGTGCCCGCCAACCCCTTCAACTCCACATCCCGAGGCTCGCCGAACGTTTCTGCGCCCACGCTGCTCTCCACCAACTGCCGCACCAGCGACGAGACCAGGATCTCGCCGCCCACGGCTTTCCCCGCGACGCGCGAGGCGAGAATGACGTTCTTGCCGTAGAAGTCGTCGCCGTCCTTGATCATCTCGCCAGCGTGAAGGCCGATGCGGACGCGGATCTGGTCCGTGATTGTCGGGGCTTGGTCGCTGGGGGAGGGCGCAACCTGTTGCGCCCCTACAGGGGCATCGACGCTGGCGAAGGCGCGCTGGATCGCGATGGCGCAATCGAGCCCTTTCTTGGCCGACTGGAAGGCGACCATGAAGGCGTCGCCTATCGTCTTCACTTCGAAACCGTCGTAGGCGCGAAGCTCTTTGCGGATGATCTCGTTGTGCTGCCGCAGCAGCTCCAGCCACGCTTGGTCGCCGAGGCGCTCGGTGAACACCGTCGAGTCTTCGATGTCGCTGAACATGATCGTGACGGTGCCGTCGGGGGCGGCGTGCG
>JANXYW010000341.1 GCA_025355835.1 Chloroflexota bacterium | reverse complement strand
ACCTTCGACGGCACACCCGAATCTACCACCCTTCGAATGAGCCACGTAATTGCCCGGATGGCATCATCGCGAGCGCGTCGGACAGACCCGCTGAGCACCGGACTTCTAATCCGACGGTCGCAGGTTCGAATCCTGCCGGGGTACCACAGATTCAAAACTGGCTCGCACTCGCCGGACTAACGCGCTTATACCGAGCACCGGATTGAGTTCGCGAGCACCGGACTAGTGTTGTGTGACCGCAAGGCACGGCGAATCCCCCGCTCTGCTGGCGCTTCACGATCCTACAGAGACAGCGTCACCGCTTTCCATCTTCCGGTGTCGAGCACCGGATTACCAGTCCGATGGTCGTAAGCCCGGGCCTCACGTCATACTCCCCGCATGGAACAGCCTCAGATCCGGTACACGAAGACATCTGATGGCGTGAGCATCGCGTACTACGCGATCGGCCGTGGGCCGGCGCTGGTGTATATGCCGCCGATGCCAATCACGCACGTTGAGCTTGAGTGGAAGGTCGACGATCTGCGGGAAACGCACGAGGCTGCTGCACGCATGTCGACGTTCATCCGCTACGACGGGCGGGGCTTCGGGCTCTCCGATCGGTCTACGACTGACTTCTCACTTGAGGCAATGGTCAGCGATCTCGAAGCGGTGGTGGATGCTGTAGCGCCCGGCCAGTTCGACCTGATGGCCGCGGAATATATGGCGATTCCGGCGTTGACGTACGCCGCCCGCCACCCGGATCGCGCTACCGCCCTCGTGCTCTGGCTGGGCGTTTCGCGCGGAACGGACATGCCTGGCGAGCGGATGAATGCGCTCATTGAGCTGGCACGAACCGACTGGGATCTGGCCAAGGAATCCTTATCGCACACGTTCGGGTTCGACAGTGCGTCGGCGAACCGGGCGGCGCACCAGGTTGCGAACGAGGCGACAACGCAGGATTCGTACATCGCCTTCATGGAGGCAATGCGTGGTTGGGATGCGACCGGCTTGCTTTCTGAGATCAAGGTTCCTGTGCTGGTCCTCGGCCGCCGTGAATCTCGTCGTGTTCCAATCGAGACGATCCGCGGCCTGGCGGCAGCGCTTCCGAACGCCGAGCTCGTGACGCTCGAAGGTGCGGCGTCAGTGATGACGACAGCGGATGTGGGTATGGCGATCAGCGCCTTTTTCGCGCGCCTGTCTGCACAGCAGCCGCGGGCGCCGGAGCCGGTGGGATCCGGCACGGCAGTGATCTTGTTTACGGACATCGTCGACTCGACTGCGTTGACCGAACGTCTCGGCGACACCGCGTTCCGCGATGCGTCGCGCGCACTCGATGCGGGGCTGCGGGCGGCGATTCGGGATGCGGGTGGCGCGGCGATCGATGGCAAGCTGCTCGGCGATGGCGTGCTGGCGACGTTTCCGTCGGCGGCACAGGCCATCGACGGGGCGCGGCGGTGTTTGGCGCTGAGCGCAGCGTCGGAGCTTGGGCTGCACATCGGGCTCCACGCCGGCGACGTGATCCGCGAGGACAACAACGTATACGGCGGAGCTGTGAACATCGCCTCGCGCATCTGCGGGCTCTCAGCGCCCGGCGAGATCCTCGTGTCGGACGTGGTGCGCGGCATGGCGCGCTCATCGGCCGGCGTGGAGTTCGAGGATCGCGGCGAGCAGGAGATGAAGGGCGTGGGGGAGCCGGTGCGCGTGTTCGCGGTGCGGGGAAGCGCATGAGCATCGGGCCGAATGTCCAATACGTCAGCACGGCGGATGGCGTCAGCATCGCGTACTTCATACTCGGCGAGGGTGTGGTCCTCCCGCCTGTCGTGTTCATGGACGCCGTTTACTCGCACCTGCAGGCTGAATGGGACGACAGCGCACAGCGACAGCAGTACGAGGCGATAGCGCGCATCACGACGTTGGTGCGCTACGACCATCGCGGCTTCGGGCTATCCGACCGTGACGGCGTCGACCTTTCGCTGAATGGGCTCATCCTCGACCTGGAGGCGGTCGTTGAACGCACGGTGCCGGACCGGCCGTTCGTATTGATTGCGGAGCGCGGCGTCACCACGCCAATCGCCGTGACGTATGCGGTACGCCACCCCGAACGGCTGACGCACCTCGTCTTAACGACACCCTGCGCGCGTCTGCCAAAGGCATTCATCGACCAGGTGGACGCGCTCCTGAGTTCACCCGGCGTGAACGAACGCTTCTTCAGCGAAGCGCTTGCTCGCGTCGTCCAGGGCTGGGACGATCACGACGCATCGCGAGCGATCGCTGCGAGGATGCGCGAATCGGTTTCGCTCGATGGGTTCCGCGTATTTTTCGCAGAGATGAAGCGATGGGATGTGCGTAGCATCGTGCCCGAGGTCCGCACGCCGACGCTCCTCACTCCATATAAGGGCCATCCGTTGTTTGCCGAAGAACACGCACGCGAAATCGCGGCGCTCCTTCCTGGCGCCCGCGTCGCGATCATCGACGGTTCCACATCGGCGGAACGAGGCGCCAATCTGGCCGCCGCGGTAGCAGACTTCGTGAGCGGCGGAACGCTTGCCGCTCCAACGTTAGCGCCGGCTGTTGAAAGAAAAGCCGGCGTCAGCACGGTGCTGTTCACAGACATCGTCGGCCACACGGAGATGATGCAGCGCCTCGGCGACGCAAAGGGCCGCGACGTGCTGCGCGAGCATGAGCGCATCACCCGCGAGACGCTCAAGGCGCACGGCGGCGCGGAAGTGAAGACGATGGGCGACGGCTTTATGGCCTCGTTCGGCAGCGTCACGTCGGCGATGGAGTGCGCGATCGCATTGCAGCGCGCGTTCGCCGCGCACACCGAATCGATGCCGGAGCCGCTGCACGTGCGCATTGGCCTCAACGCAGGCGAGCCGATCGAGGAAGACGGCGACCTGTTCGGCGCGACGGTGATCCTGGCGTCGCGGATCGCTGCGAAGGCTGGTGCGGGCGAGATTCTCGTGCCGGATACGGTCCGGGGGTTGTTGTCGGGCAAGAACTTCCTGTTCACGGATCGCGGGGAGTTCGTGCCGAAGGGGTTTGATGACGCGGTGCGGGTGTACGAGGTGCGGTGGCGACAGTAGCGGGCGAAGGCGGCTAGCGACTATCCCAGCGCCGGCTCGACGAGAATCTTCGCGTGCGCGTCCGGCGATGCGAGTGTGCGGAATGCTTCCGGGACGCCGGCGATGCCTACTTCGCCGGTGATCAGCGGC
>JANXYW010000380.1 GCA_025355835.1 Chloroflexota bacterium | reverse complement strand
GGCAATCGCGCGATCTACCATCGCGGCTGGAAAGCCGTGACGTACCACGGCACCGAGGGCATGGTATACGACGGCGTCACCGACGCGAGCAAGCCGTTCGACCAGGACGTGTGGGAGCTGTACCACGTCGAAGAGGACTTCTCGGAGAGCCGCGATCTCGCGGCCGAGTATCCAGAGAAACTGCGCGAGTTGCAGGACATCTGGTGGATTGAGGCGGCCAAGAACAACGTGCTGCCGATGGACGCGCGGAGCATCGGCCGCGGCCTCGGCCGGCCGCGGCTGACGACGAGCCGCAGCAAGCGCTTCATCTACTACCCGGGCGGCGCGGCGATCGAAGCGGCGGCCGCGGTGAACACGAAGAATCGATCGCACACGATCACGGCCGAAGTCGATATTCCGGCGAGCGGCGCCGAGGGCGCGCTCGTCGCGGATGGTGGACGCTTCGGTGGCTATTCGCTGTACGTGCGAAATCGCCGCCTGTGCTACTCATACAACTTCCTCGGCAAAGCCGTGTGGACGTTCACGTCGACGATTGAAGTTCCCGCGGGCAAGGGCACGCTCGGATGCGGATTCGAAAAGACGGGGCCGCAACCGTTCGGGCCGGGCGGCGTGCTGCGCCTCTACATCAACGGGCAGGAGTGCGGCGAGGGACAGATCCCGCGCACCGTGCCGTTCATGTTCGGACTCGGCGTCGGCTTCCAGATCGGCCGCGACGAAGGCAACCCCGTGACGAACGACTACGCATCGCCGTTCCGATTCACTGGCACACTGCGGCGCGTGATCGTCGATGTCTCGGGACCAGAGCCGCCGCGCGACCTGGAGCAAGAAGCGATCATCGAGATGGCGCGCCAATAGCCTTTCGAATTCACCGGAGAGCCGCAGAGAACGCGGAGGTTCAGGAATGTGTGAGGAGCGCGACTCCGCTTGCTGCGCGCCGTCTAACGAGGCGTTCGCGACGGAACAGGCACCTCACCCCCGGCCTGTCTCCGAGGCGACTCTGCGATCGGCCACCCCCTCACCACAACCCGCCGTCGACTCGACCACGGGCATGGTGCTGCTGCCCGGTGGCGAGTTCCTCATGGGCACGGATGACGATGTCGGATATCCGCAAGACGGCGAAGGGCCGGTGCGGAGCGTTTCGCTGCGGGCGTTTTGGATCGATGCGGCAGCGGTGAGCAACGATCGCTTTGCTGCGTTCGTCGATGCAACCGCATACGAGACGGAGTCGGAGCGGTACGGGTGGTCGTTCGTGTTCGCGGGGCTGCTGCCGGACGATGTTGCGGAGACACGCGGCGTGGCATCGGCGCCGTGGTGGCGGCAGGTCGAGGGCGCGGACTGGCGGCACCCGGAAGGGCCGCAGTCGGACGTTTCTTCCCGCGGGCAGCATCCGGTCGTGCATGTGACGTGGGGTGACGCGACGGCGTACTGCTCGTGGGCGGGTGTGCGGCTGCCGACCGAAGCGGAGTGGGAATACGCGGCGCGAGGTGGGCTCGAGCAGAAGCGCTATCCGTGGGGCGACGAGCTGACGCCCAACGGCGAGCATCGCTGCAACATCTGGCAGGGCGGGTTTCCGCGCACGAACACGACCGATGACGGCTACTACGGCACGGCGCCCGTCGATGCGTTCGAGCCGAACGGCTTCGGCCTGTACAACATGTGCGGCAACGCGTGGGAGTGGTGCGGCGACTGGTTCAGCCCGCGCTTCCACATCGACGGGCCGCGCGAGAATCCTATCGGGCCGCCGGAGGGCACGCACCGCGTGATCCGCGGCGGCTCGTACCTCTGCCACGAGTCGTACTGCTACCGCTATCGCGTAGCAGCCCGCAGCGCGAACACGCCCGACAGCTCGACGGGGAATACGGGGTTCCGGTGCGCGCGAGACGCGTGACGCAGCGTGAGGAAGATTACGCCGGCAGGGGTACGCGCACACTCATTGTGCTGACAGCGCCCGGGCGCGGGCGTTCGCCGTCTTCGGCGTACACCTCCAGCACGGCCCCGATCGCGTCGATGATGTTCGCTCGCAGCTCGTCGAGACTCTCACCCTGAGAGGCGCAGCCCGGGAGTTCGAGCACCTCGGCCCAGTATCCGCCCTCTTCTGCTTCGTAGATGGCGACAGTAAACGTTTCGTCGTGATCGTGATTCGCCTTAGGGACGCCAGCGTTAGAGAGCGCCACGGAACTCCTCCTCCGTCTTGCCTGCCGTCTTGATTTCGTGCATCAGCATCCAACCTTGAGCACGCCTGTCGGAAATGAGCAGGCCCGACTGTTCGGCATCTTGACCACACGATGTCCGCACTTCGACTCGCGTCGTTCGAACCCGCCCCAGGCTACGAAGACTCGCACCGCGTCAGCCTGTCTGATATTGCGAAGTGAACGTGCCAGCGACCCCTCGGCATCCGTGCCTCGTTGACTATACGCCGCGAACGCTTGCAGACGCGTGGCGCTGCTTCGCCAGCACCTCGCCGTACAGATCAAGCGTGATCTTCGCGGTGCGCTCCCAGGTGAAGTTCGTGCGGATGTGCTCGCTGGCGGCGGCGCCCATGCGGACGCAGCGATCGGGATCCGCGAGCAGCGTGCGGATCGCGGCGGCGAGCGCATCCGGGTCGCCGGGCGGGACGAGGATGCCGGTGCGGCCGTCTTCGATGAACTCCGGAAACGCGCCGGCAGTTGTCGCGATGACAGCGGCGCCGCACGCCATCGCTTCCGCCGCCGGCAGGCCGAAACCCTCGTACAGCGACGGCGAGACCACGATCTGTGCGCTGTTGTAGAGGCGCACGAGTTCGTCAGTAGAGAGACGCGGGATGTACTCGACGAAGCGCTGCAGGCCGTGCTTCCAGACGAGCGGCGGCACGACCGTCATGTCCTTTTCTTTCTTGTCCTTGAAGAGCAGGCGGAAGTCGGTGTCGTGCTGCAGCCGCGCGCAGGCCTCGATGAGGAACTTCGCACCCTTGTTGCGATCTTCAGAGTCGCCGACGAAGAGGATCGTGCCGGGCACGCGCGCGGCGTCCGGCAACGGGTGCATGATCTCGTGGTCGACGCCGTACGGCGTCTGGCGGATGTGTTCGAGCGGGATATCCATCGACGCGCTGACGCTCTGGGCAGAGTTGCGCGAACCAGTGAAGATCATGTCGATCCCGTTGGCGACGATCGACTGCATGCGGCCGGGAAACCAGATCTCCCGCGAGATGCGACGCGCGAGCGTCTTCGCTTCGCGCAGGTTGTTCGCCTTGTCGATGGCGAGCGGGTGGTGGAGCGACGCAACGACCGGCTTACCCATCAGCTTCTTCATCGCGAGAATGCCGTAGCCGAGCGTCTGGTTGTCGTGTACGAGATCGAACGGCCCGTACTCGCGCTCGATCTGAGCAAGCTTCTGGTACGCCCGCACGCTAAACGAGAAGAATAGCGATCCGAGCGACACCCGCGTCGAGGCGAATTCGTAGAAGTTCCACGGATGGAGGAACGCCTGCGGCGCGGCGTCGTACGCATGCTCATCGCGGCCATCGAGAAATGCCCAGAGCGTGTACGTGTGCAGCTTGTGGTGCACGACGCCATCGGCGAGCTGAGGGTACGGCCGCCCGGAGATCACGTGCACGTCGTGGCCGAGCTTCACCAACTCGCGCGTGATGTAGTGCAGGTACACGCCCTGCCCGCCCGAGTACATGTTGCCCTGGTACATGATGAAGGCGATTTTGAGGGAGTTTACAGTTTGCAGTTCACGGTTCACAGTTAGCCCGTCGGTCGCGACTGCTTGCCGTCGGGGCCTTCTTTTATCTTGACGATGAGTGCTGCGAGCATCCGCTTGATCTCGAGCACGCTGGCCGCCAGTGGCGCGTGGGCTTCGGTGGACACGTAACCTAGATCACGTGACAGTAGAAGTTGGTATTCGAGCTCGTTGGCCGAACCAAGCGCGTAGTAGAGGAATTTCACCAACTCAGGATTGCTGCCCCGACCACATCCTTCAACGATGTTCGATGGAACGGAGACGGCGCATCGCCGAATCTGGCTCGTTAACGCGTAGACCTCGTCCTTGGGAAACGCGCGAGTCGTCGCATACACAACGACTGTGAACGCATGCGCCTTCTCCCAAACCTTGAGCTTCTTGTAGTCCTGCATCAGCGACGGCGCCGGAGTTCGACCGACTGTGAACTGTCAACTGTCAACTGTTCACTCTCCCCACAACTTCCTGGAGGTGCTCCTCTTGATAGTGATGCGCCGACACCATGAGCAAATACAGCCCGCACGGCACCGTGCCGCCGAGATCGGGCCAGAAGAAGTCGGATGTTTGGGTGAGCGATGCAGCCGGAGTGCGTTCGGCGGCGGCGATGAGGGCGTCGAACGCAGCGGCCGACTGGTCGAGGATGTCGGCCCATGGTTGTTCGCGCGCTTCGCCCATGCGCGCGGCGTTGAAGACATCGACGGAAGCGTAGCGGCGGATGCCGAGCGGATAGCCGCTGAGCGACATGATCGACGGCTCGCTGACGCCGGTGGCGATCTGATCCAGCGCTGCGGCGACCCAGCGTTCCCAGCCGGTGATGTGGCCGACGATCTCTTTCATCGACCGGCCGTCGGGCGTCCACGGCGTCGACGCCTGCTCGCCGCTGAGGTCTTGCACTTCGCGCATCATGCTAAAGCGGCACGATCGCAGCAGCTCGATCAGGCGTTGCTTCTGCGCTTCGCCTTCGAGTTTGAGCGCGATGCGAAGTTCGTCCTTGAGCGAGAAGACCGTCGCGTCGCCGAGCGGCGCCGGCAGGCCGGGATCGATCGCGAACGGAGCCGGCACTGCTCGCACCTCCACGGTCGAGCGATCGTCGATGTCGAAGACATCGCTGTGGCCGTTCGGGCTCTTCGCGACGTTCTCGGAGCGCTCTTGCAGCGGCTTGCGGCTGTAGACGACGATGCTCTTCGGCAGAATGCGGTTGCAGATGTCGTCGAGCGCGGTGACGATACTCGATTGGCGCGCGCGCTGCGAGTCGAGGATGCGGCGGAAGACGCTGGTGATTGGACCCTGCTTTCCCCAGTCGCTCCAGAACGCGACGTGGCTGAGCCAATAGATCGTTTCGAGCGAGTGGCGATAGCGCACGGCGTACGGCTCCAGACCGGAGCTGCGCATGAGGCGCACGATCTCGCTGCGGCCGAAGATGCGGACGTGGCCGCCGGCGTGCGTGCGGTAGTTCTTCGAGAGCTTCCAGAACACCTTCTCGGAGTACTCGTCCGGGACGCTGATGGCGAGGATGCCGCCGGGCTTCAGCACGCGGGCCAGTTCGCGCGCGAGCACATGCTCGTCGTCGACGTGCTCGAGCGTCTCGGTACAGATGACGCGGTCGAACGCGCCGTCCTTGAACGGCAGCCGCTCGCCCGCGGTCTGCAGCCAGTGCACGCGCGCCTTCACTTCGTCGCGGCGGCGCATGATCTCGAGCAGGTAGCGCCCGGCGCGGATGTCGTTGCGCGAGATGTCGGCGCCGATGATGTCGGACGGCGTCTTCGAAAGTTCGAGCACGTGGCGGCCGGTGCCGCAGCCGAGGTCGATGACGCGGTCCGTCGGCGCGATATCAAGCAGCGCCGGATCGATCGACTGAAAGCGGTCGAGCGTGGAGATCATATCGCGTGCATGTTAGCGGTTCTTCGCCACAGAGAGCACGGAGGTTCGAATTCACCGCAGAGCCGCAGAGAGCGCGGAGGTTTAGTTGGGGTTGGGAGGGACGAGTTCACCGCGAAGACGCGAAGCGCACGGACTGGTTAGGTGATCTACACATCAGGTTGCCCGACTTGCACGTTCCTCCTCTCCGCCGGGCGGAGAGGACCATCGCGCAGCGCGGAGGTGAGGTCTCCCCCCCTTGATCCTCTGTGCCCTCTGTGATCTCTGTGGTGAACCCGTCGCTACTCAGCCGCGGTTGCGGCCAGCTGCGTGTGTGCAACGCCGTTGTTCGACGTGCGCGACGCGCGCTTACGTCCGTAGTGGACGAGGTCTTTGCCGATGACGAGGTTGGCGATCGTTTCGAGGTATTCGAGAAGTTTCCAGCGGCGGTTGTGGTGGACGTTGATCAGCTTCCACGTGAGGCGCACGGGCGGAAAGTTCTCGTTCGGCAGGCCGTGGATGCAGCGCAGGAACCAGTAGAAGCTCTGCGACGAGTGGCGCCTACGCATGAACTCGACGTCCATGCCGCTCTCTTCGAGGATCTGGCGCATCTGGCCGGGGCGGTACCAGCGGACGTGGCCGCCGGGCGAGTGCCAGTAATCCCAGCTCAGCGCCCAGTACGCGCGCTCGGGCCAGTATGCGGGCACGCTGACCGCCGTCTGCGCACCGGGCTTCGTGACGCGGATGAATTCGGCGATGCCGCGGCGATCGTCGGGGATGTGCTCGAAGACTTCGGTGCAG
>JANXYW010000289.1 GCA_025355835.1 Chloroflexota bacterium | reverse complement strand
GCTAGCCGCTCGTCTTCGTCGGCGTGCCTTGGGGCGTCGGCGATTCGGCGGGCGGCGTCTCCTTCGGCGTCAGGTCTGTGCCGTGCAGGATGTCGATCGCCTTCATGAGCTGCACGTCGCGCCGCAGGTCGATGTCTTCGTCGGACAACTTGATCTCGACGTCCGGGCGGATGCCGATGCCATCGATCTGCGTGCCATTCGGCGTCAGCCACTTCGCGATGCTGACGTAGAGTTGGCCGCCGTCCTTCAGTTCGTTCGAAACATTCACCGTGCCCTTGCCAAACGATTTCTCGCCGACGATCGTGGCGCGATTGTTGTCGTGCAGCGCGGCCGCCAGCACTTCAGATCCGCTGGCGCTGAATCGATTCATGATGATGACGACGGGAATCGTCGTCGCTGCGCCGCCGCTGTGCGACGTGAACTTCTGCTCGGTGCCATCGCGCTCGCGCTCGGTGAGGATCGTCTGGTTGCCGTCAAGAAACTCGTCGGCGATGTCAGCCGTCGTACGCAGAAGTCCGCCCGGGTTATTCCGCAGATCGAGAACCACGCCCTTCTTGCCGCTGCGCACAGCATCGGAAAGCGCCTGTTGCATCTGCTCTTTCGTCGGCTCGTCGAACTCACGGATGTGGATGTACGCGAGATCGTCGGCGACAGTACCGGCGCCATCCTTCAGCGAGCCTCCCGGCGGCTGCGTCGTGACGCTCTGCACCTTGATCTCGTCACGCTCGATATCAAGCGTCAAGTCTTCGGTGCCGCGGTGGAGTTTCAGCTTCACGGACGTTCCGCGGGGCCCGCGGATCTTCAGCACGGCCTTCTCCTGCGTCCATCCCGAGGTCGATTCGCCATCAACTTCCAGAATGGCGTCTCCCGCCTTGATGCCCGCCTTATCGGCCGGCGTGTTCTCGATGGGCGCAACGATGACGATCTGGCCGTTCTGCGACGCCACGGTTGCGCCGATGCCATCGAACTTGCCCGACGGCCCGACGCTTGTCTTCACCGTGTTCGGGTCAACGTAGAACGTGCCGCTATCGGGGAACGTCTTCAGCAGGCCATTGACGGCCGCCTGATACAGCGTCTCGCGGTCAACCAGATCCGGATCGACATATTTGCTCTGGAGGATCTTGTAGATGTCGTTGAGGTTCTTGAAGTCGGTGTTGCTCGTCGCGCTCGCATCCGGCGTCGCGGTCGCGCCGGTAGCGCTCAGCTTCTTCGAACCACCGTCTCCACGGGCGATGTAGCCGAAGGCGAACACCAGGACGATGATCGAAACCGCGAGGAGGCCCACCACAATCCAGCGAGCGGCTTTCAACATGCGTCGAGGACTCCTTCATCGAGGCAGTCGCAGGCGGGCGCCGACGACGTTGAGGTTTCGATCGGAAGTCTAACACCCGCGAGATCGGCCGACCAATGCGGGAAGGGGACTGCGCATTCCACCTAGGCGACATCCCGATGCGGCGCCTCACGCGACGCGCGCCGGCTCGGCTTCAATTCGAACATGCGCGCATCTGCGATCTGCAGCAACTCGCCGGCTGTCCGCGAATCGTCCGGACATGTTGCGATGCCAATCGTGATGCTCACGTGGATCTGCTCCTCGTTGGGGCTCACCGTCGCCGCGTTCGAGACCGCAGCCGCCAGCTTGCTCGCCGTGATCTGCGCCTCCGCAGCCGTCGTGCTCGGCAACAGTACGACGAACTCGTCGCCGCCATACCGGGCGCCGATGTCAGTCGACCGCACTTGGCGCGCAATAACCTGTCCAACCAGGCTCAGAAACTTGTCGCCAACCAGATGGCCGTACGTGTCGTTGATACGCTTGAAGTTGTTCATGTCCATCAGCAGCACCGTCAGCGGCTCGCCGTAGCGCAGCGAGCGCTCGATCTCGTGCGAGAACTGCTCGTAGAAGTAGCGGTGGTTGTAGAGGCCCGTCAGCGCGTCCTGATACGCCATCGTCCGCAGGCGCTGGCTCAACTCCTCCAGATGGCCAGAATACGCGCGCTCGAGACTGACGTGGGTCCTACGCGAGTGCGCAGCGAGGATGATGGCGTACACCGTGCCGAGAGCCACGGCAACCAGCTGACAGGCTGTGTACAGCGGCCTCGACATAACGCTCGGCCCCAGCATGATCAACGCGGCTGCCAAAGCCATAAGCGAGGCACCCACAGCTCTTAGGACAACTCCCGATATATCCCGATGGCGCGACGACTTAGCCGGGCCAAGATCGTCGAGAATGCTCTGGTGAGCGCGTTTTTCCATCCATGGCACCGGATATCCCGCCGCGAGCGCTTCGCTATCGACGGATCCGACGCATCACGCATTCCTGCGATGTGATGCGACTGGCACGACCCGCGAGCGAGCGCCATCGAGCGCGAATTCGCTTCTCACGCCGAACCAACGGCGCGTCCGGCATCCTCCGCATGAAGTATCGGTAGACTCACTCGTGACTCAAGCTACCAATCAGGCCCGAGCCTCGCTCCAAGATCGCACATAACATATATAGTGCGATCATACGCGCACTAGCCCTGCTTAGGTGCATCCGAAAGGAGCACCGGCACAGTGCACCTCACTCTCACCCTCAACCAGGCACCGATCACGATCACGGGCGACCCAGGCGAAATGGCGCAGCTGATCCGACGAGTCGGATCAGCTGCGGTTGCCGCGCTGTCCGCGCCGCCGGCGACGCCTGCGAAACCGCCAGCCAGCGCGGCGAAGCAGCCGCGGCCGAAGTGCTCCATCTGCGACCGCAACCACGCCAAGGGCAACTGTAAAGAGATGGGCATGGCCGCCATCACGAAGGCGGTGTCCTCTTGACTATCCAGGACCAGCACCCGGCCGTGACGAAGAGCATGCGCGACACGGCGCAGCTGCTGCAGGCTGCGCGCAAGCACGTCGGCACCGGCGCCTGGCCGGCGTCCACCGACTTCTATCGCGCCTGCTGCGAGCTCTACGGCGCGGCGAAGTCGCTGATGGACACCGTCGAGACCGACCTCTCCATCCAGCTCTGTGAACAGCGGTACGCGGCCGCGCGGGACGCGGCGGTGTGGTCGTGATGCCGATACAGAGCGCACCCGTCGAGTTCGTCCTGGCGCGCCGCCGCGGCCGC
>JANXYW010000254.1 GCA_025355835.1 Chloroflexota bacterium | reverse complement strand
GGCGGAAAGGGTCGGGGTGAGGTCACAACGCCGCCGATCGCTTCTCCAATATCCGCTCCTCCGCCACCCACCGCTCACGCACTGCACCGATCAGGAACATCGATCCCGCAACGCACACCGCATCGCCAGCCGCCGCATCCGCGATGGCCCACTCGACTGCCCGATGCGGCCCCGCCTCGAGCGTCACCGCGTCATCCCCGAGCGCATGGCGGAACAGCGCCAGCATCCGCGCAGGATCGCCTGCGCGTTCCACCAGCGGCGGCCTTGTGACGGTGACGCGCGTTGCGACCGGCACCAGCGCGCGCACCATCGACGCCTGATCCTTATCATCGAGGATGCCGCACACCAGATGCAGCCGCCCACCGCGCCGGGCCATGTCCGCGCGCAGCGTGCGAGCCAGGTGCTGCGCCTCCACCGGATTGTGCGCCGAATCGAGCAGCACGCGCGGCGTCTCCTGCACGCACTCCAATCGCCCGTTCAGCTGCGCCGCCGCCAGCCCGCATCGCACCGCGTGCGCATGTGCGTCGTCGCAATCGCCGAAGAACGCCAGCGCAGCGGCCGCCGCGACCGCTGCATTCGTGATCTGATGATCGCCCAACAGCGGCGTCCGCAGCCCGCGCAGCGTGCCGAGCGGCGTACGCACATCGAACGTCACGCCGCCATCGCCCGCAGCGTGCCGAGTGACGCGGATCTCGCGCCCCATACGCCACGCCGTCGCGCCCGTCTCCGCGCATCGCGCTTCGACTACGACCATCGCTTCGCGCCGCAGTGATCCCACCACGACGATCTCGCGGCCGCGGATCAGCGCCGACTTCTCGCGCGCGATCGACGCCAGCGTCCAGCCCAGCCGCTCGCGATGCTCGAATTCGACGTTTGTCAGCACGGTCACGCGCTTCTCGTCGAAGACGTTCGTGCAGTCGGTGCGGCCGCCCAGCCCCACTTCGATCACCGCCGCATCGCACCGCTCGCTCGCGAAATGCCGCATGCCCGTCGCGAACGCCGCCTCCACCAGCGACGGCCGCCCGAACCCGACGCCATCGAGTACATCGAGGTGCATCCGCCGCACCAGCGGCTCCAACCCCAGCACGGTGTCGGCGAACTCGTCCGGCGCGATGAGCCGCCCGTCGACGGCGATGCGCTCGATGAACGTCTGCAGGTGCGGCGACGTGTACAGCCCCGTCCGCAATCCGGCGGCCTGCAAGATCGCAGCGACCATCGTCGACGTCGATCCCTTGCCGGCGCTGCCGCCGACATGCACAACCGGCATCGCCACATGAGGATCGCCAAACTGCGCCAGCACGTGCCGGATGCGCGCCTGCAACGCCCTCTCGACCGGCACGATCGGCAGCTCGTGCCACAGCCGCCGCTGCAGGTACTCCACCGCCTCGTGATACCGCGCGAAACTCACCGTGAAGCCTAGCGGATCATCGTCAGCGACCCTCCTCTCCGCCTGGCGGAGAGACCAGCGCGCATCACAGACGTGAGATCACACCTCCCGCGGCCGAAGCTCGTCCGCGTCCGGACGCTCGAGCCACGTCGCCCACAGCCGCATTTCCTCCTCGTCGATCGCGAACGTTCCCGGCGGCAGATCCGCGTTGCGCGCCGCAACGCGCGTGATCAGCACATCGAGCGGCGCATCGACAAAGTGCAACTCGCTGCGAGCGCCCACGGCAGCTGCGCGGGCGCGAAACTCCTCTCGCTCGCTGCGAGACCACACGCCGAAATCGAGCACGACATCCACACCCAGCGACAACACCCGCAACGCAAGCTTCAGCAGCGCCGCTTCGACGCTGCTCCGGATCGCACCATCGCGCGCGGCCGCCGGATCATCACCGTGGAAGTGGATGATCCACTCGTCGCCCGTGAGGCGCAGCGCCCCGCGCTGCTCGATCTCCCGCGCCAGCGTCGTCTTCCCGGCGCAGGGCAATCCGCACGTCAAATGTAGTGTCGCGATGAATTGTTCTCCCGCGACGAGCGTCGCCTCTCCTACGTGAAGGCGCTCACGCCGGCAACAGTTCACCGGCGTCCAGGTCTACGATGATCGAAACAAAACGCTCCAGGACGGTAGTAAACAGAGCCAGTCCCCGCTCGTTCGAAGCGTCCAGCGCGCCGAGGATGATCACCGCGTACTGCCAGCAGAACAGCGCCGCGGTGCGGTAGTCCAGCAGGCACTGGTCGAAGTCATACCCCTTGACGCCACCCTCCAGCAAGATGCCGTGATACATGTGCAGCAGGTCCATCTCCATCGCCCGGCGATCTGCGGAGGGCATCGCGCCGGCCATGAAGTACGCGACATCGAACAGGCCATTGCCGAGCGTCATGATCTGCCAGTCGACCACGGCCAGCGGATCGCCGCCCTCGGGCGTGGCGAAGAAGAGGTTATCGATGCGATAGTCGCCATGGCTGATCGTCACCGGCGCCGCAGCGAGCCGGTCGAGCAGCTTCGGGAGCGCGTCGTGGAACTGTTCGCCGATCGCCAACACATCCGCGGGCACCTGCTTCGCCCAGATCTGCTTGAACGGCCCCCATGCTCCTGCGTAGGCTCCCTGGGCTGCCGCGGAGCGCACCGGATGGTTGAACGCCCACACCCAATCGAGCTCAGCGAGG
Organism: Chloroflexota bacterium; assembly: GCA_025355835.1. Lineage (GTDB taxonomy): Bacteria > Chloroflexota > Dehalococcoidia > DSTF01 > JACRBR01 > JANXYW01. Next base: position 15,621 of record JANXYW010000254.1, on the reverse strand, counting down.
CGGGTGTTTTCCCACCACGTCGCGTGAAACTTGGCGAGCTCGCGGATCGCCAGCTCCGCCTGGGCGGGCGAGCAACCGATGACCTGATCGCCAACGCGCGCCGGCGCGAGATCTTCCATGAGCAGGATGAAATCTGTGCAGCCGGTGCAGCGGGCGCTGTGATAGCGCCGCGGCGTGCGCAACTCGACCTTGCCGGCGACTTCCTCGTAGAACCGCGTCTCGGTCTCATACATCCGGAAGAGATCGGCGACCGCGCGGTTCTCCGGCGCGTGCGCCGGGAACTTGGCGATGAGCGCCGCCGGCGCGCCCGGCTCGGGCTGGTCGTAGTGCAACGTGACGCGCGCCAGCTGCCCCATGAAGCCGGCGCCCGCCGCGATGTCGGGCTCCATGTCGAACGACGTAACGCTCGCCTTCGTGATCGTATTCGTGCCACGCAACGCTGCGGTCAGCCACTCCGCACTGACGTCGTCCGGCGTACGAGGAATCGACATGTCAGCCATTGCCCTCAAACCTCCCAAGCTCTTTGTTCATATTTGCATCCGCATGCCCGTGGTGCGCCTGATGGGAACACTCGCCGATTCAACGCGGACGGTCAATGTTCGCGACTCGGGCGAATCCCAACCGTCGACGCTGACAGTCCTCGATCTTCCTTCGACCGGCACACTTCGGTGGGCCGAACTGAACGATCTCCGCCGGGATCAGAGGACAGCTGGCATCGCTGATCCGCTCGCGGTAGGCCTAGATTTCGCCGATCTGCGTGCGTAAGTCTGACCGGCGTTGGCCCGCCCGCTCAAGAGCACGTGTAGCGGCAGTGCCCACCCGCCGCTCGAGTGCGTGCCGATGACGTGCGCCGGCGCGGGGTTTCCAGCTTGGTCAGCCCACGTACTTCTCTGGCTCGCGGTCAAAGCTCTTCTTGCAGCCGGGCGCACAGAAGTAGTACGTCTTGCCGTTGTACTCGCTCGTTGCCGGCGCCGTCTTCGGATCGACGTCCATGCCGCAGACCAGATCCTTCTCCATCGTTCCTCCCTCGCTCGCGGTTGAACCGCGATCAATATCTCGCCTGGACCGTTAGGGCGATTGCGCTGGCGGGCGCAGATGACGTGCGATCTCCTCGAACTGCTGCGGCGTGATGTCACCGCGCGCGAGTCGGTGGCGCGCGACGTCCATCGGGTCACCAGGGCCGTCGTGTCGATGCTCGCGGTGAATCAAGGCCTGGAAGAAGAGGTAGATGATCGACCCCCAAAAGAGCAACCAGATCGCACCGCCGAAGACCATCCACCATCCCATGCCGTCATGTGCGTGCCACATCACTTCGATCTCCTCTCGCTAAGCCGGTACCGACCGGTTAGTGAACCGTTCCGGGGATTCCGCGAACTGCCAACTGCAGCCGCTCGAACAGAAGTAGTACGTTACCCCGTCGTGCGTGAGCGTGACGGCATCCTCGCGTTCCACGGCCATGCCGCAGACGGGATCCGGCGTCATCGTCACCATATCCTTAAATTGCCCATCCTCCAGCCACAGCACACGATCCGCGATGTCCTTGATGCGCTGGTCGTGCGACACGATGACGACGCTGCGGCCTTGCTCCTTGGCGATCCGACGCAGCAGCAGCATCGTCTCGTGGCCAGCCTTCGAGTCGAGGTTTGCGGTGGGCTCGTCGGCCAGGATCAGCGACGGCTCGTTGATCAGCGCACGGCCGATGGCGACCCGCTGCTTTTCGCCTCCTGAGAGCTTTTCCGCTGAGAAGGTTAGCCGGTGCCCGAGGCCCAACTCAGTGAGCAATTTTGCCGCCTTCTCACGCGCTGCGTGGTGTCCCATGCCGGTCAGTTCGGCGGCGAACGCTACGTTGTCCTGGACGTTGAGGGCGGAAAGGAGGTTGAAGTCCTGGAAGATGAATCCGAAGTTCCTGAGGCGGATGTCGGGGAGCTTGTTCTCCGAGAGCGCGCTCAGTTCGAGCCCGTCGAGCGCAATCGTCCCTTCGGTGGCCTTCAGCAAGGCCCCCAGCATGAGCAACAGCGTCGACTTGCCGGATCCCGATGGCCCCATGATCAGCACGACGTCGCCCCGCTGCACGTCGAGTGAGACATCGCGCACGGCGACGACCTCCGTCTCGCCGGCGCCGAAGCGCTTCGTCACGTGACTGACGTGTAGTCCCTTTCCGTTCATGGTTATCCCCTTCGCAGGACGGCGACCGGTTCCAGCCCTGCGATCTGCCGCGCCGGCAGCAGCGCGGCGAGCGTGCCGAGTATGATCGCGATGACCGTGACGCGCAGCAGTGAGTCCACGCTGACAGTCAGTACCATCAGCTCGTTGAACCGCGGAATCACCACCGAAAGCAACAGCGTCAGTCCCAGGGCGGCCGCGAGCCCCATGCCCACGCTCAGCAATGCCTGCACGAGGACGACCTGATAAAGCCGGCCGTTCCGCACCCCCATCGCTTTGAGGACACCGTACTCCCTACGGCGGGCGATCGTTGCGATGTAGATCGTGAGTGCGACGACGGCGAGGCCGGTGAGGAAGCCGGCGATGTTCATGATGTTGATGATGTCCGAGCTCATGTCGCCGACGAGCTTGCGCTCCTGCGAAGCGAACTGCTGGCGTGTCTGGACGGTGACTCCGCCGACGCTCTGAGCGATGCGGTCCGAAACGGTAGCCGGCGATTCACCCGGTTTGACCTTCACCAGCACGAAGCTGACCGCGTCTCCGGCGCCGCGAGCCTGCGCGAAGTCTTCCATCCGGATGAAGGAAACAGAACTCATGACAGTCGACGTGCCGGACGTGACACCGGCGATCGTCATCGGCTGCCCTAGGACGGTCACCTGATCGCCGACGCCCGAGCCGGACTGGGAAGCTACCGCATGGTCGATGATCACCTCGCCCGGACCGGCCGTGAACGCACCGTCGACGATCCGCCATGGCTGCCCGAGCTTCGCGTCCTGCGGAACTCCGAAGACGTAGGCGATGTACTCGTCGCCGCGAGCCTGGATCATCCCTGTGGTGTAGAGAAGGGGGACGGCGTCTTCAACACCCTGCACGGCTTTGACTTGATCGACGACGGATGACGGCAGCGATGACTGCGACAGGTGCATCGTCCGCACGCCCTCCTGTGACACCCACACGTCCGCACCCGCATGATCGATGTACACCGTCAGGCGCCCTCGGACGCCGTCCAGCACCGCGCCGAAGAAGAGCACCAGGGTCAGCGCGAGGGCGATGCCGGAGACTGAGATCAGCAGCCGCGCCTTGTTCTGGACGAGATTACGAAACGCGAGACGGAACACCGCTACCTCCGGAAGACGTCTGCGGGCGCGAGGCCGGCGACGGCCCGCGCCGGGAAGAGCGCGCCTAGGAGCGCCATGACGAAGCCGGCGGCGAGCGTGATCGCGATCGCCGATGGCCCGATCACCACGAGGAATTGGGGCCTTGCCGTCATCACCAGCCAGCCCATCGCGTAGGCGAAACCGACCCCCACGCCTGCGCCCAGTCCGGCCGAGACGACCGCCTGCAATCCTACGATCCGGTAGAGCACGCTGCTTCTGGCGCCGAGCGCCTTGATTATGCCGTACTCTCCGCGGCGCTCGTTCGTTGCGGTGTAGATCACCATTCCGACGACGAGCGCGCCCACGACGAACGCGGCCACGACCATTAGGATGACGATCTGATCGAAGACGCCCGCCACGAGCTGTTGTTCGTTCGCCATCAAGTCGGTCTTGAGCAGGACGTTCGTGTCCGGGATGGACCGCAGCGTGGCGACCAGTTCGGCAGACGACGTGCCGGACATTGGGGTCACCAACAGCATGCTCGCGGCGCCGGGTGTGAGAACAAGCGAATCAACGAGGCCCTTCTGCGCAAAGACGTAACTTCCGGTGAACGAAGTCGTGCCGCTGGAAAGGCCGACCACCTTCAATTGTCGGCCGGCGACGTTGAAGGTGTCGCCCACCTTGAAGTCGTGCCGGGCGGCGAGGACCCGGTCGAGCACGACCTCGTCGTCGGCTTGCGGCTCACGTCCCTGCGAGACGTCCCACGGGCCTCCGCCAAGAGCCACGTCGTACCCGATCAACTTGATGACTTCTTTTCTGCCATGGAACTCAGGGATCGCCATCATCAGGAGGATCGGGGTAACGCGACCGACTCCCGGCTCTGCGGCAACACGATCGGCGGTCTCACGCGGAAGAAATTGACTGATGCCAGCGCTGGTGTTTTTCACGCCCGCCGGCATCACCGCCACTGAGCCTGGTGCGTTGTCGAAGTAGATGATCGCGCTCCGAAGGATGCCCGCGCGGAGCCCCAGCAAGAACAAGATGAGCATCACCGCGAGCGCCACGCCGACAACACTCAGCGCGAACCGCAGTTTGTCCTGCAGCAGGTTCTGCAGCGCGAGGCCCCACGGCTGCTTGAGGGATAACGCACGCATCACTACCTCTTCAAGTACTTGCGGATGACGCCCACCATTTCGTCGACCGGTTCTTCTTTCCCCGAACGGAGACCATCTGCAACGCAACCTTTAACGTGATCCTCCAGCAGGATCATGGCGACGGCGTCGGCGGCCGACTGCATCGAAGCGATCTGCTGCAGCACATCGACGCAATAACGGTCGTCCTCGATCATCCGGGCGATGCCGCGGGCTTGCCCCTCGACGCGGCTTAAGCGTCTGAGCAGGAGGTCTTTGTTTCCAGCATATGACGCAGCCTTCTTCATGCCCCCGATGGTATAGGGATGGGGAGTACGCCTACTAGGGCCGTTTGGCCCTAAGCAGCCCACTGAAGGCATGCTAATCTACGACGTACACGTACACGTACACGTACACGCACACGTACAATTTCTACTGCACCATTACGGGACACAAAGAGGCAGGCATGGTCGGCACGGCTCACGGTGGAGTGATATCGTGACTGCCGGCGCATAGCGTTCTGCATCCGCAAGCAAAGGCACCATGCCAACCTTCATGTTTGCAGACCTCGCCGGGTTCACGGCGCTCACCGAAGCTCACGGCGATGCCGACGCGAGTGAGCTGGTGCGACAATTCGAAACGCTCGTCAATAGACGGCTTCCTGGGTCCGCCCGCCTCGTCAAGATGATCGGTGACGCCGCCATGATCGTCGCGGACGACGGACTAGCTGTCGTGCTTATGGCTCGCGACCTGATCACAGCGGTCGAGGAGCTGCCGGGGCGGCCGGCCGTGCGGATCGGTATTCACCGCGGCGAAGCCATCGAACGAGACGGCGACTACTGGGGACACGTCGTCAACGTTGCCGCGCGACTCGCCGCCCGTGCAGAGCCGTGCGAGATCCTCACCACCGACGCGGTGAAAACCAGCATTGAGCTATCGGCGGCTCCCTCCGACCTGATCTTCGAGCCCCTCGGCCCCCAGCAGCTCCGAAACGTCTCCGAGACCCTCGAGCTGTTCGCCATTCACGCCGAGTGCGGCGAGTTTCCCACGGATCCGGTGTGCCGGATGCGGCTGTCAGACGCAGAGGGCGCGGCTACGATCCATTTCGAAGGCCGCACATACCACTTCTGCTCGCTCGATTGCACCGGCAAATTCACCACGCAACCGAGCGCGTACACAACGATGGCATAAGCGTGTTGCGCCATCATCGGCGCGTTGCTTTGGTGGCAGCCATGCGCGCGCACCCGGAGGCCGAGAGTATTGGTTCGCGCCTCTGTCACGGAGCAGCCGAAATAGCTGGAAGTGACCAAGTGGGGCGAAGTTCACCGTCGCGACGAGGAGGAACTGTGTGGGATCTGCTGCGTGAGTCGGTCATCTATAACGTCCTCGCCATCCCCGTCGCCGCCGGCGTGCTGTATCCGTCATTCGGCATCGAGCTGCGTCCCGAATGGGCGGCGCTGCTGATGTCGGTGAGCTCGATCATCGTTGCCACGAACGCTGTGTTGCTCAAGCGCGTTGAGACGGAGCTGGCGGCGACCTAGGCTGATCACGAGCTTCGTCGCTGCGGTAATGCCCTGCTGCTCCCTATACGATCGGCCGCGCGTGCATTCGACTCACCCAGAGCAGCCCCACGGCGACGAGCGCGACAACAGCCGTGAAGACCCCCAGCCCCACGGTTTCCCCTGAGGGGCGGTGGTTCTCGACCGTCGCCGTGTCGCTCACCGAGCGCTCCGCACCAGCGGGCGCACCCGTGGGCGGCTCAAGGATCGTCACCTCCGCCGTTGCCGATTCCGTCCCGTCGGCTGAGAGTTGGTACAGGCCGGCGGGCACACTCGCGGGCACATGTAGCGTCTCGTCGAAGTTGCCATCGGCGTCGGCGGGGATGCGCCCCAGCTCGATGGGTGGCACGCCTTCCCTGCGAAGCTCGATACGCACGACATCGTTCGACGCGAAGTCCGCGCCGATGAGCTCGATCGGGCCGTTCGCCCTCACGTCGCCCTTGACGTTAATTTCCGTTCCGCCGTGCGCCAGCGCCAGAGTAGGTAGAAGGAGAAATGCGGAGACGATGACGCTCACAACAATCGTCTTCATCACCCCAGCTCCCTTCCTGCTCGCTTCACGTCCTCGACGCGTGACACGATGCGCGTTAGGAGAACGACGGCGATCGCCAGTACCGGGGCTGCGGCGAACGCGATGTCGCGAGCGACCCAGTCGCCGTCTCTCGCGAGGGGAAATTCTTTGAGCTCCAATCCAGCCGCCAGCGTCGCTATCGCGAGCAATGCGAGAAAGCAAATGTTGAGCCGCATGTCAGCCTCCTACCATGCCGGGGACGTGCTGTCCCGGGGTCGATACTTGGGCGTAGATCGAGAGCGAGACGAGCGCCGCGATGACGACGACGGCCGCTGCCACAAAGACCCACCGCGTCCTCAGCGAGCTCGAACTGAACCGGTCGATAAACGGCACCGCCGCGAGTCCCGCGAACCCGGCAATCGGAAGCCAGAGCAGCGCCTTGATGCCGATCCAGTCCTCGAACGGGTAGAGCGGCAGAAACATCCAGAGCGGTTTCGTCTTCTCTTCGCCGGGGTCGATGACGGCGCCGAGCGGCGCTGAAACGAGCAGCGCCAGGAGGCTGGCGAGCGCGGTAAGCAGTAGCCCCCAGCCGGCGATGTGGAGCAGGTGGTTCGTGAACGGGACGTAGCCCTCGTGTTCGATGGCATCCTTCGCGTCTGTGTGACCCGGAGCACGCCCTTCTTCATGGCCGGGCAGCGACGCGACGCCATGGTGCTTGATCAGGAAGAAGTGCGCGACGACGAGGCTGAGCAGCAAGAGCGGCAGAATGGCGACGTGCGCGATGAACAGGCGCTGGAGGATCGGCGTGCTCACCGTGAACTCGGGAGTGAACCACGTACCGGCGCCGCCCAGCAGTTTGCCGATCTCCTCGTTGTGCTGGAGCGCCTCCCAGCCCTCCTGGTCCCACTTCAGCACCGTGCCCGTGAACACCAGCCCCATGAAGACGCCGAACAGTCCGACGCCGACGATCCAGTTCAGCTCACGCGGGGCGCGATAGGCGCCTGTGACGAAGACGCGCAGCGCGTGCAGCAGTAGCGTGATCATCACGAGGTTGGCCATCCAGAAGTGCAGGCTGCGGAAGAAGTCCCCGAGCCGCGCGGTCGTGATGATGTACTCGACGCTCTGCCGCGCCTCCGTCGGAGCCGGGTGGTAGAACTGCGTGAGGTAGACGCCGGTCGCGATCAGAACGATGATCCCGAAGAGCGTGATGCCGCCGAGCGTGTAGAGGACGCTGTTCGCGTGCGCCGGCACGGGATACGCGAGGTCGTGCAGCCCGAGCCGCTCGTCGATCCAACGCCAGACAGGGTTTGGATCGCGAGTCTGACCGGGACGCGCTGTCGTTTGCGCCATCGTGCTCCCCTCCGCTATTTGGGCTTCGTGGCCCGGATGGTCTTGACCATGCCGAGCATGTGGCTCTCGACGTCCATGGCCGTGAAGCCCGCGGCGCGGACGTTCTCGACGGTGCGCCGGTTGATGTTGGCGCCGGACAGGCGCACGGCGAGCGGGTTCATCAGGTCCATCATCGTGCCCATCACGGCGTTGCTGCTGCGCACATGCTCCAGGAGCAACGCCTTGCCGCCCGGCTTGAGAACACGCAGTACCTCGCACAGCCCGGCGATCGGGTCGGGGACGGAGCAAAACACGCAGGTGGTGACGACGGCATCAAACGTGCCGCCCGCGAAGTCCATGTGCTGTGCGTCCATGAGACGGAGGTCCACCGCGACCTGCGTACGCTCGGCGCGGACCCGCGCCTTCTCGAGCATGCGGTCGGAGATATCGATTGCCGTCATCTTCGCGCCCGGCGGGTAGTGACGCATGTTGACGCCGGTGCCGACTCCGACTTCGAGGATATTCCCGGTCGCCGGCGCATCCGCCCAGAGCGCCTTCCGCAGGCGGCCGAAGACGACTGGCTCCTCGAGCGCCTGCTCGAAGTCGTAGAACCGCGCGACACGGTTGTAGCGGCTGCGCACTGTCGCGGCGGCGCGACTCTCATTGTTCGTCGGTAGTTTCTCTGTGCCAATCATTTGTTGCCCATCCTACTACGGACTCGTAGGAGATTGCGAATACCCCGCTGTACTCGAGGGGGCCGATCCTCTCGACGTTGCCTAACCGCTGTAGTTCCATCCGGTGTACGTAGACGTAAGCGGCTCAGCGTCTCGCCGGATCTGCCCGTCCAAGACCCGCCCAATGACGAGCGTATGGTCGCCCATCGGAAGAAACTGCTCCGCTTCGCACTCAAGCCACGCCGTCGCTTCATCGAGCACAGGCACTCCGCGTTCTGTGCTCGTGTGCGCCAGTCCGTCGAGCTTGTGGTGGATCTTGGCGGGCGTGCCGCGGCCTGCAATCTTCGCCTCGAAGTACGGCTGCGCAAACTTCCCTGCCAGCGACATGCCGTGCTGTTCCTGCGACAGGAAGTTGAGCGTGAAGGCGGCGTTGGCCCGAATGTTCTGCAAGGTGCGGGCGTCGTTCTCCAAAGCCACGGCCACCAAGCGCGGACTGAAGGAGACTTGCATCACCCAGTCGGCCATCATCCCGTCCGCCTCCCCGTCCTGGCAGGAGCCGACGATGTACAGACCGTAGGGCATGCCTTCCATCACTGACTTGACTACGCTTTCGTTCATGACAAACTTCTCCTTTCACTCAGGCCGCTTCGCGCAAAGCCAGCTGCGCCCCTTTGCGATCGAACCGGCGAAGGATGCTCTTCCACTCGGCATCCCGCACCGGCTTGTGCAGAATCGCGTCGACGCATTCGCGCAACGCCTCCTCGCGCTCCGACCAGTAGTACGCCAGCGCCAGCACCCGCACGTCGGGGCGGAGCGCCCGTGCGAAGCAGCACAGATCCGCAGGGCAGCCGAGCAGGTCGGTGTCGATGAGGAGGATGTCGGGACAATCGCTCTCCACTCGCGCCGCCACGAGGTCAGCCGACTCGAGAAGCGTCAGCTGCACCGGCATTCCAGCGACGATGCGCGCAACGTCGGCGTGCAACGCACGCGGGATCAACCCAAGGGCTGACGTCGTCGCCTGACGCGGCGGCTCCCGTTCGATGGTCGGTGCGTACATCGCAGAAACCTACCTTCCGGGCGTGGGTACCGGCGTCGCCGTCTCGTGGTGGGCGTCGCTTCCGGGAAGCACGACCGTACCCCTGTCCATCGGCATCTGTCCCAACATCCCGTCCATCATTGTGTGCATCATCTCGTCGGCCGCAGTGTTGCCCGTCATCGGCGTGCCGTTCCGGTGGTCCGCGAGGTGGGTAAGCATGCGCTGGTAGCCGTCTTCGCCGAGCACCTCCCGCATGTGCCTGAGCATGTCGTCGCGGTCCATGCTCCCCATTGCTCCCATCATCCCCCGGTAGCCGCTGTCGTTCCCCATCATGTGACTCACCGTCGTGGTGTTGCCGTTGTGGTCGTCGCCGGCGGCCATCACGCCGACGGTGATGCCGAGTCCGACGACGGCCGCCACGAGGACCCCGACCACAATCTTTGCCTGCGTGTTCATTTCGTTTCTCCTTCTGCGCTGTGAGGCGGTGCTGCGACGACAATCGGCACGGCGCCCCTCCTATCGGACAACGAGCTTCCCCCGGAACATTCCCATCTGGCAGCCGAAGTCGTAGGTGCCGGGCTTGTCGGGCGTGAACTCGATCGGCACGGCTTCTCCGGTCGGCAGATGCGCGCTCTTGCCGAAGTCCTCGAAAATGACCATCTCGCTACACGAGGCGGTCTCTTCGCGCTGGAACGTCAGGCGTACGGGGCGTCCGTGTTCGACGACGATGACGTCGGGCGTGTAGCCGCCCTTTACCAGCACCATCGCTTCCTGGTATCCGGATGACGTGACGCCGGCCGCCACACCCTCCCCTTTCGGCCCCCAAAAAAACCAGATGACGAGCGCGATGAAGAAGGCGCCCCCGGTTGTGACTACGATCTGATCGATTCCCATGGCTATGACTCCTTCGCCTTCCAGGCGCGCAGGCGGTTGGCATTGGTCACGACGGTGACCGAGCTGAAGGCCATAGCGCCCGCGGCAAGCAACGGTGAAAGCAGCAGGCCAATCACCGGGTAGAAGATGCCCGCTGCAACCGGCAGTCCGGCCGCGTTGTAGATGAAGGCGCCGACCAGGTTCTGGTAGACGTTGCGCATCGTCGCCTTGCTGATCGCGATGGCCGCGACGACGCCGTTCAGGCTCCCGCCGACGAGCGTTACGTCGGAGGCCTCAATGGCCACGTCGGTCCCGGTGCCGATAGCGAAGCCGACATCGGCTTGCGTCAGCGCCGGCGCATCGTTGATGCCGTCGCCCACCATGCCCACGCGCTTGCCTTCGAGCTGCAACTTCTTCACTTCGTGCGCCTTGTCCTCAGGGAGCACCTCGGCCAGGACGCGATCAACGCCCACGATGCGCGCGATCGCGTCGGCGGTCCGCCTGTTGTCGCCGGTGATCATCGCGACTTCGATGCCAAGCTTGCGCAGCGCCGCGATTGCCTCAATGGATTCAGGTTTGATGGTGTCCGCGACGGCGATGACGCCCGCCGCCGCGCCGTCGAGCGCGAGGTACATGGGCGTCTTGCCCTGGCCCGCGAGTTCGTCGGCACGCGCCTCGAGCTCTCCCACGGCGATATCGAGGTCCGCCATGAGCTTGCGGTTGCCAAAGAGGACGTGCCTGCCGTCGAGATCCGCTTCGACGCCTCGTCCGGTTAGTGCCTTGAAGCCACGCGGCTCCGGGAGGTCGATGTTACGCCCCTGGGCGGCGGTGACGATGGCCTGGGCAAGCGGATGCTCTGACGAGCGCTCCACGCTGGCGGCGAAACGCAGCACGTCAGCCTCGTCGAATCCCGGACCGACGATGATGTCCGTGAGGGCCGGCTTGCCCCACGTAATCGTGCCCGTCTTGTCGAGCACGATCACGTCGAGCTTGCGGGCGGCCTGCAGAGCGTCGCCGCCGCGAAAGAGGATGCCCTGTTCGGCGCCCTTTCCCATACCGACGGTGAGCGAGGTCGGCGTCGCAAGGCCGAGCGCGCACGGGCAGGCGATGATCAGCACCGTCACACCGACGATCACCGCGTAGGCGAGTGCCGGACTTGGGCCGACGTTGTACCAGGCAACGAAAGCGCCGGCCGCGATGATGAGCACCATCGGCACGAAGATGCTCGATACCTGGTCGACCGTCCGCTGGATGGGCAGCTTCGTCGCCTGGGCGTCCTGGACCATGCGCACGATGCTGGCGAGCGCGGTATCTTTGCCGACCTTCATCGCCCGGAACTTGAATGCGCCTGACTTGTTGATTGTCGCGCCGATGACGGAATCGCCGCTCTTCTTGTCGATCGGCAACGATTCACCGGTCACCATGGATTCGTCGATGCTCGACTCACCGTCAACGATGACGCCGTCGACCGGTATTTTCTCGCCCGGTCGTACCTGCAGCATGTCGTTGACGACGACTTCCTCGACCGGGATGTCCTGCTCGCGCCCACCGCGGATCACGCGCGCCGTCTTCGCCTGGAGGCCGACGAGCTTCTTGATCGCCTCCGAGGAGCGGCCCTTGGCCTTCACCTCAAGTGCCAGACCAAGCGTGACGAGCGCGACGACGACGGCGCTCACGTCGTAGTAGACCTCCGCGAATCGCTCTTCCGGGAAAATGCCGGGCCAGACCACCGCGACGGTGGAGTACACCCATGCCGCCGTGATGCCTGTCGCGATCAGCGTGTGCATGTTCGCCGTCCGGTGCTTCAGCGCCGCCCAGGCGTTCACATAGAACTGCGCGCCGGACCAGAGGAGCACGGGCACGGTGATCAGCCCGAGGGCGCGCCAAGTCCACCAGAGCGAGTTCGAGCCTTTCGCAAAGAAACTCCAGGTGTCGAGCCTGAACAGGCCTGGATAGGACAGGATCATGACCGGGACAGCAATGACCGCCGCGAACCAGAACTTCCGCATGAGTCCGCGGTACTCGCGGTCCTGTTCGCTCTCCTGTCGCTCGATCGCACCTTCGGCCGCCGCGGGCGCCTCGCGGAGGCTGTAGCCGGCGCGCTCGACGGCTGCGTGCAGCGAGGCGACAGCAAGCTTTGAGGGCTCGTAGACGACCGTCGCCTCGTCCGTCGCCGGATTGACCGTAGCGACGCGGACGCCGGGCGTATTCTCGAGCTCGCGTTCGATGGTGACGACGCATGAGACGCAGTACATCCCCTTGATGCCGAGCCGTACCGTCGCAACTGGCGGGTCGATGCCGACCGCGTGCAGCGCCTTTATAAGGTCGTCGGCGGCGACTTTCGTCGCGTCGTAGACCACGGTGACGCGGCCACTCGTCCCGTTCACCGCGACGCGCTCCACACCGGTCAGACTATTCAGCCCCGACTCGATGCGGCTGGCATCCGCTGACGTGATGCCGGCGAGCGGAAGCTCGATCAGGCGGGCGCCGGGCGTGTCGGAGACACCCGTCGTCGCCGACATCGTGCCGGGCACGTAGCGTTCCGGACTCGCGCGGAACCGGTCGCGGCACTCGATCGAGCAGAAGAAGTACGGACGGCCACGCCAGGTCTCGCGATGGAGTTTGGCGCTATCGTGCAGATCGACGGCCATGCCGCACACGACGTCGCGGACGCGAGACGGAGCCTCGGCCGGCAAGGCGGTGCTCGTCATCGCACGCTCAGTTCGGTCTCGTAGCCCAGCTCGCGGATCCGATTCCCGATCGCCCTTGGTGACACGCATTCCGGGTCGTAGTCGATGTACGCGTTTTCGGTGGCAGGGTTCACGTACACCTCGATGACGCCGGAAAGCCTGCGCATCTGGCGCTCGAGGGTGAGAGCGCCGCAGCCGCCCAGGCTCAATCCGATGACCGGAAGGGTCAATCGTCGATTCTCGTCGTTACCGCCTCCGGTTCCCTTAGGCTGCCGATCCGATGGAAGGACGTCCGGGAGCTTCGAGAGGCCAGCGGCGGCCACGCCGCAGAGCGCTTCGTCTCGCGGCATGGTGATGAGCAATGTTCGAAGCCCAAGGGTCACGGCCTCAACCTCACTCCCCGTTAGGCGGATGTTTACTTCGTCGGTGCTGCGAACCGGGGACAGTGGCGCCTTCATCATTTCCTCCTTCATGTCTCAACCGTGCCGCATGAAGCGAGCGTGCAACACGAACATCAGCGCGCCCGCACCGACGGCGATCAACAATCCGAGTGGGATGCCCACAGTCGGAATGAGGGAGAACAAGAGAATGACTCCGATGCACATGGCCATCATCATCGCCATCATGCCCATCATCGAGTTGTCGCCTTTGTGCGGGTCGGGGCTGCTGCTATCAGTGCTCTTGTGATCGTCCATTGCTACACCTCCGTAGTAGTTCAAATTGATGATAGTACTGGGCGGGACTATCGCTAAGAGCCGACCGGATGCGCCGGGGCGGGCCGATCGGCCTGTTCGACAACCCTGGCTGGGAGCCCGCCGATGTCCTGGCGCACTTTGATGAAGCTGCGGATGTCGGCCCGGGTGATCACGCCGAGAAAGTCGCGACCACGGAGTACCGGAAGCTGGTTGACATCGCGTGACGCGAGCAGGTGCAGCGCGTCTTCGATGCTGTCCGACGGTGACACCGTTGCAAGTTGGTTCGCCGGCGTCATCGCGCGATAGACGCTTGTTGTTGCCCACTCACCCTGCGCGATTTTGTGGATGTCGCTGAGCGTCACGAGGCCCACGAGCTCGCCGACCCCCACCGCGAAGCAGCCGGCGTTCTTTGGCAGAATGTGTTCGCGCACGAGTTGGTCGATGCTGACATCTGGCGCGACCTGCTCGACATCTGTGCGCATCGCCGCGCAATTGAGCAGATGGGTCTGCGTGCTCGTCTGTATGCGCCTGCCGGGGCAGGAAGGATCTCCCGCCAGCAAATGCCCCCGACGAAGATGTGCCAGTTTCCTCCGGTGATCCGCCGCCTCGCCGGCGGCGCATAGAGGTATCCGATTGTACTACTGGCGGGGAGAGCAGTGGCCGCGTGCAATCGGCTGTCGGCAGATCGCCGCTGACATTCGGCGCCGGATTCGGGCCGGATGGCTCTTATCGCGTTTTCGCCACGTCCCTAAGGTGAGGGGGAGTATTGGAGGGGCGCGATGCAATCCCATTCCTACGTCGCCGACAAGCGCCGGCTGCTGACGCGGCTCAGAAAAATCGAAGGCCAGGCGCGCGGCCTTGCAAAGATGGTTGACGAGGATCGCTATTGCATCGACATCATGCAGCAGATCGCATCGCTGCGTGCCGCCGCCGACGGCGTCGCGCTGATCCTGTTGCGTGACCACCTCGACGGCTGCCTGACGCAGGCGGTCAAGGACGGTTGTGCGCCCGAAAAGATCGATGAGGTGGTCGAAGTTGTCAGACGATACAGCAGGAGCTGACCCCTTCCAAGGGATGAAACCAAAGATCGGAGTCATGGGCTCCGCCAGCGGTTCGATCAGCAACGATGCGCGGAACAAGGCGCGCGAGCTCGGGAAGGCGATCGGTCGCGCTGGCTACGTGCTGATCACCGGCGCGAGCCCGGGACTGCCGTATGACGCGGTCCTCGGCGCGAAGTCCGAGGGCGGCATGACGGTAGGGATATCGCCGGGACTAAGCCTTGCGGAGCACGTAGCGAAGTACGACTCACCGTCCCAGGGATTCGACGTGCTGATCTACACCGGCAGCGGATTGATGGGTCGCGAGGTCGAGAACATCCGCAGTTCGGACATCGTGATCATCGTCGGCGGTCGGTCGGGCACACTGGGCGAGTTCGCGATCGCCTACGACGAGGGAAAACTGATCGGCGTGCTGCGTGGAACCGGCGGCATCGCCGACCACATCGAGATGATGATGCAGGTCGTAGAAAAGGACACCGGCGGGCACATCATCTACGGCACGGAGCCCGCCGCACTGCTCGACGAACTCATGACCTACTACCACTCCGTGCACTCCCGCCGTCCGTCTTGTCACGGATAACTGGCGCGGGCGCGGAAAGGGCGAATGTGACGGAATTGAGACTCGACCCAACGATCCGCAACTGGGTGATCGTCGCGCCCGAGCGGAGCAAACGCCCTGACGCATTTCGGCGTCAGCAGCGCGAACGCGCGGAGCCGAACGCAACGTGTCCGTTCTGCCAAGGGCGCGAGGCGGAGACGCCGCCGGAGTTGTTCCGCCTGCAAGACGACAAGGGGGGCTGGCGTCT
>JANXYW010000244.1 GCA_025355835.1 Chloroflexota bacterium | reverse complement strand
CAGCAGTGGTGCGCGGACGGTATACGCCGGTTTTGAAAAATTCTTCCAGCACATTATTTTCGTTGGTCGCGAGGATAAGTTTTTTAATCGGCAAACCCATCATGCGCGCGATATGGCCAGCGCAAATATTACCGAAATTACCCGAGGGAACCGAGAACGAAACCTGTTCATCGCCGGACTTTGTCGCCTCAAAGTACCCCTTAAAGTAATACACAATCTGTGCGGATACGCGCGCCCAATTGATTGAGTTGACCGTGCCGATTTTGTATTTCTGCTTGAAAGCATGATCATTGGACACCGCCTTGACCATATCCTGCGCATCATCGAACACACCCTTGATTGCAATATTGAAAATATTCGGGTCCTGCAGCGAGAACATTTGCGCTGTCTGGAAGGCACTCATCTTGCCCTGTGGTGACAGCATAAATACACGAATGCCGCGCTTGCCGCGCATCGCATATTCAGCTGCCGAGCCTGTATCACCGGAAGTTGCACCAAGTATATTCAACTCATCATGCTGTTTCGCCAGTGCATACTCAAACAGATTACCCAGCAACTGCATCGCCATATCCTTGAATGCCAGCGTGGGGCCGTTGGACAACTCCAGGATATAAACACCCGGCTCTAAAGTTCGCAACGGGGTGATCTGCGTGGTATCAGAACCACTGCGTGCGTTGTGATACACGTCTGCCGTGTAGGTCTTGCTGACAATTGCCTTTAAATCCGCTGCGGGAATATCGGTCGCAAATTTTGACAGAACCGCATAGGCCAGATCGGCATAGGAGAGCTGGCGCCAGGTATCCAGTTCAACACGAGTAACTTGTGGATATTGCCCGGGCAAATAAAGGCCACCATCGGGAGCCAAGCCGCCGAGCAGGATTTCGGTAAATTGTTTTTCAGGTGAATTGCCACGTGTGGAAATGTATTTCATGAATATATGCCTATGCTTTTATTTTTGAACCCAACTTCAATCTTGTAGTGTAAATTTCAAAAACTTGATCCACAGATTTCACGGATGAACACAGATTGGATTGAAGGGAGACGGGAGACACCAGTGAGGCCGCTGACTAATTGCCAACAGCCAATCGCCAACAGCACCCGCCAACCGAACCATGCCTGATCTGACGTCGGCGGCGTTGTTCGAGCAGGACGGACGTGTGCTGGTTATGCACCGGCGGCGGCCTCCGTTCGCGTCGCAGTGGACGCTGCCGATGACCATCGTGCGTGAGGACGAGGCCGCGGAGGACGCGTTGCGGCGTCACGCGCTCGAGCAATTCGGCATCGGTGTGGGCGGCGAGACGTTCGTCGAGACGGTGTACCTCATCGACCCGGACGGCAACCAGCAGTACGTCGCGAACATCTTCCGCGCGTCTATCGGCGAGGGACCGATGCGTTTCAACACAGAGGGCGACTACGACGACGCGCGCTGGTCGACTGCGGGCGAACTCGAGCAGCTGTGGATGCCGCCGGATCTGCGCGTGCCTCTGATAAAGATTCTGACCGAGCCGGAATCGTTGCACGAGACGGAATGGTCGAAGACGATCCCGGACGCCGCCGTCGATACGGGTGAAGGTGTGCCGCTCGGAGAGCGGGCAGGGCGAGCCCTGCCACTACCCGGAGACGCATCGCCTGAACCCGAGACGCAGGCACCGGACAATCGCGTGGGGTGGGATGCGATCGCTGCGGCGTACCAGGATCAGATCTTCGGCGAGCGCTACGGCGAGCGGTTCATGTGGTCGTGGGCGCTCTCGGAGGACGATCTGCAGCTTCTTGACGATGTGCGCGGCAAGCGCGCGTTGGTACTGGGTTGCGGAGGCGGGCAAGACGTTGTGGCACTCGACCGGATGGGTGCGATCGCTGTCGGCATCGACCAGTCGCGGAAGCAGATTGCGTACGCGAAGGCGTACGCGCTGCGGCACGATGCGCTCAACGCGTCGTTCGTCGAAGGGACGGTGGAGGACCTGTCGCGCTTCGATGACGAGAGCTTCGATGTCGCGGTGTCGGCGCACGCGCTCAACTACGTCGAGCGCATCGAGGATTGTCTGCGCGAAACATATCGCGTGCTCAAGCCGGGATCAGTCCTAGCGTTTTCGGTGCGGCACCCGTTCGACGCCGCGCTTTCGGACGAGGCCCCGTTTCGCGTTGTACGCTCGTACTGGGATGCGACACAAGATTGGACGTGGACATTCGACGGCGGCGTTTCGGCACCCTTCCGGCAGTGGTTTTGGACCGTATCGCAGTGGTTCACGATGTTGACCGCGGCAGGGTTTTCGATCGAGACGATGGCGGAACCGCAGCAAGAAGCGCCCGACGACACGCTTGGCGATCGACAACGCCGGAGCCTCGTGCCGTACAGCCTCTACATGAAAGCGAGAAAGCGATGACGGTCCTGATCATCGATAACTACGACAGCTTTACGTACAACCTCTACCAGTACCTGGGCGAACTGGGTGCGCAGGTCCAGGTCGTGCGCAACGACCAGATCACGGTCGAGGAGATCGAGCAGATGGCGCCATCGCACATCATCGTGTCGCCCGGGCCGGGCAATCCGGATGAGGCCGGCATCAGCAAGAGCGTCATCCGCCAGTTCGCCGGCAAAACCCCGATCTTCGGCGTATGCCTGGGACATCAGTGCATCGGCGAAGTGTTCGGCGGCATCGTGGAGGGCGCGGGCGAGATCTTGCACGGCAAGGTGTCGACGATCACGCACGACGGCAAAGGCGTGTTCACCGGTGTCGCATCGCCGATCACGGCGACGCGTTATCACTCGCTGGCGATCCGCCGCGAAAGCGTGCCCGACGTGCTGGAGGTGAGCGCAACGAGCGAGAGCGGCATCATCATGGGCGTGCGTCACAAGACGCTGGCCGTAGAGGGCGTGCAGTTCCATCCAGAATCGATCTTGACGCCGGACGGGCACGCGATTCTGCGGAACTTCCTGGCGATGTCCGCCTAGCCACGAAGGACACGAAGGAACACGAAGATAGGCTTGTGAGGCCAGGGCGCCAAGGTGATATAGTGATATCACGATATCACTCCAAGGAGGCTTGGCTATGAAGCGACTGCTGGTGAGCATGGAAGACGAGCGATACGAAGACTTGCGCCGGTTCGCCTTCGAAAAGAACGTGCCGATGGCCGAACTCGTTCGGCATGCCATGGAAGGAATGTTCGAGGACGACCTCGACGCGATGAGGATACGGCGCGGCCTCGAAGAACACGCGAAGGACCCGTCAGGGACGATGACAATCCAGGAGTACATGAAGAGTCGTGGCATATCGAGTCGAACTTCGGCGAAACGCCCAGCGGGAGCTCGACGCGCTGCCAGCTGATTATCGCGAGCACATCTCTCGGGCCATCGAATCGCTGTGCGAGGTTCCACGACCTTCGGCCGTAAAGAAGCTCAAGGGAGATTTGGGTTGGCGGATCCGAGTCGGATCGTATCGAGTGCTGTACACGATCTGGGACAAGGAGAGCCTCATCATGGTCGAAGGCGTCGTGCGCAGGACGAGTACCACCTATGACTGACACATTCACCATCAAAGACGCAATCGCCAAGCTCGTTGAGCGCGCTGACCTCAGCGACGCCGAGGCGGCGGCGTGTATGGAGGAGTTGATGACGGGCGCGGCGACGACGGCGCAGTTCGGCGCGTATGTCACAGCTTTGCGCATGAAGGGTGAGACCGTCGACGAGATCGCCGGCATGGCGCGCGTGATGCGCGAGAAGAGCCACCGGATCAACATTGAAGGTCCGCTGCTCGATACGTGCGGCACGGGAGGCGATGCGAGCGGATCGTTCAACGTCAGCACGTGCGCGGCGTTCGTCGCGGCAGGTGCGGGCGCTCGCGTCGCCAAGCATGGCAATCGCGCGATGACGTCGAAGTGCGGCAGCGCGGATGTGCTCGAAGCGTTAGGCGCGAAGATCGATCTGGCGCCAGAGCAGGTGCAAGCGTGCATCGAGCGGGTGGGTATCGGATTCATGTTTGCGCAGGGGTTTCATCCGGCGATGAAGCACGTCGGCCCGTCACGGCGGGAAATTGGCATCCGCACCGTGTTCAATCTGCTGGGGCCGCTGACAAATCCGGCGGGCGCCACGGTGCAGGTGATCGGCGTTGCAAGCCAGCCGCTCGTCGAGACGATTGCGGCCGTACTGGCGCGGCTCGGCAGCGAGCGCGCACTCGTCGTACACGGCGATGACGGCTTCGACGAGCTGAGCATCAGCGGGCCGACGACGGTCGGCGAGTTGGCGGGCGGCGTGGTGCGGACGTATCGCATTGCGCCGGAAGATGTCGACCTGCCGTGCCACGACATCGCGTACCTGCGCGGCGGCTCGCCGGGGCAGAATGCGACGGAGCTGCGGCTGGTGTTGGATGGTACGCCGGGTCCGCTGCGCGACTTCACGCTGATCAACGCCGGAGCTGCGCTGTTCGCGTACGGAAGCGCCGCCGACCTGCGCGCAGGCGTCGTGCTGGCGGCGCGGAGCATCGATTCGGGCGCGGCGCGCGCGAGGCTCGATGCGTTTGTGGAGGCGACGAATGCGGTGTAGCGTGCGGCCTCACCCCGGCC
>JANXYW010000223.1 GCA_025355835.1 Chloroflexota bacterium | reverse complement strand
GCCCGCGTACTTGCGCGCGATCTCCGCCAGCGCGTGCATCTGCACCGCCGTCGCGTCACCGATCGGCAGCAGCACGTGCGCCGTTGAGTAACCCGCCTGCGATTGCTTGAGTGCGTTCGTGCGGCGCCACACGTCGAAGCCTTCGCGCTGCTTCGCCGGGCCGCCGTTGCGCGACGCGTACGATCCGCCCGTGGGTGCCTCTTCGAGCAGCGTGAAGTCCGGCTCGCGGTACTGCTCCGAGTTCGCAGTCGGCAGCGTGGCCAGCTCCGCCTCGTACAGGCGCCGGAACTCGTCGATGCCGAGTTTGGCGACGAGGAACTTGATCCGCGCCTTGTTCTTGTTGCGACGCTCGCCCAGGCGATCCCACACGCGAATCGTCGCTTCGATCGTGCGCAGCTGCTCGTGCACCGGGATGAAGTCGACGAGCACATCGGCGACGCGCGGCGCGGCGCCCAGCCCGCCGCCGACGCTGACGCGGAAGCCCTGCTGCCCGCCGCGCTCGACCGCCATCAGACCGATGTCGTGGATGGGGATGAGGCCGCGATCTTCTTCGCTGGCCGAGTACGTGATCTTGAACTTGCGGGGGAGCTTCTGGTTGACGGTGTTGCGCAGGAAGTAGCGCATCGCCGCCTCCGCGTACGGCGTCACGTCGAAGACGCAGTCCTCGGCGATGCCGGTCAGCGGGTCGGCCGTGATGTTGCGCACGGTGTGGCCGCACGCCTCGCGCGTTGTGATGCCGACCTCGGCGAGGCGGCGCATCACCTTCGGTGTGTCTTCCAGCATGACGAAGTGAATCTGGATCGCCTGCCGCGTCGTGACGTGGCCTAGCTTGCGCGGCGTGTACCAGTCGGCGACATCGGCGATGGCGTGGAGCTGGTCGGGCGTCATCGTGCCGTGCGGCACCTTGATGCGCATCATCTGGCGATTCGCCTGGCGCTGGCCGTACGTGCCGTGCTGCAGCCGGAACGGCCGGAAGTCGTCGCCGAGCCCATCGCCCGCCCGCCAGGCGAGCGCCTGCGTCTCGAAGTTATCGATCTCCGCCTGCACGATAGGGTCGTGCGACTTGTCGACGGCGAACTCGGATCGTGTCTGCTGAGCGACCATGGTACACCTCCCCCCGAACGGGGAATCCCTCACACCCTAAAGTCTATCGGGTTAGTCAACATTATCGCAACGCCAACCGCTGCCGTCAAGACAGGTGTGCAGTCTAACTCGCGGGTGGAGGCGGATCGAGGTCGCTAGCGGCGTCGAGCCGCGACCCCGCCGACGAGGCTCAGGCCGCCGATACTCGCCATCAGCAGCACGAACCAAAGTGCGTTGCGGTCTCGACTCTCCGACCCACTCCCAGTACTGGGCGGCCGTACCATCGGTCGAGCTGACGGAACCGGATCTGGAACGAAATCACGCCGATAGATGGTGCTGCGGTCGCTCCCGCCCTGGATACCTACCGCCGACAGCAGCCACACCCGGTCGCGAACCAGGGCGAAGCCCGCGAACCCGGCGTCTCCTCCCGCCTGCGTTTCCAGCGTCCACGTCCGGCCACCGTCATTCGTCCCGGCCACGCCGAGTTCGGAGGATTCGCCAAACGCGACCGCCCAGCCCCGCAATGGCCCAGCAAACGTCAGCCACTCCAGGCTCATCGCGCTGTCGCCTGTTTCAGCCCAGGTCACGCCACCGTCCATCGTCGAGAAGATGACCGTGTGGCAGGTGATGCCGGTACCCAAACAGTCTTGCCGGGTTGCCCAGCCGATGTCAGGCATGAGGAACTGCGCGATCGTCGCGCCGCTCGGGAGTGGGCGCAGATCCCACGTCGCGCCGCCGTCGCGCGTCGCACGGAAAGAATCGACGCACGTACGCTCGTCGCAGTGAAGGGTCCACGCATGCTGCAGATCGATGAATCTCACCTGCTCGGAAAAAAGCGGTATGGAGTCGATGCGCTGCCACGAGCTGCCGCCATCGCGCGTCGCGAACATTCCTTCCGAGGTCGTGGCGACGGCCTCGTCGGCGCCGAACGGCTGGATCACCGACACCGCGCTGAAAGGCACAGCAAGCGGCTGCCAGGTCGATCCACCGTCGATGCTACGGTGGATCGGCGGGCCATTGTTGCAGCAGATCGTCGCACCCCAGACGACGCCGGTGTCGGAGACCGAGATGCTATCGAACGACGTGGGCGCGGTTCCGCGCACCCACGTTACGCCTCCGTCGTCAGTGACGAATAGCCGGCCGAAGACGAGAGCGTACCCATGCTCCCGGCTGGCGAAGTGGATTGACCAAAAGGGCTGACGCGCCTCGCTCTCGGCCGCAACCCATGTCGCCGTCTTGAGATCAAGAATCGCCACATTCGAGACCGGTCCGTCGATCTGGTTGATGCCCAGCAGTAGCGACTTCGTTGTCACGGCGAAGAACTCACCCCCGCCGAACGGATCCGGCGCGGCCATCCACGTCGCCCCGCCGTCCGCCGTCCGTAGGACGCCCGAATGACATTCCAACGTGGAGCACACGTCGCCGCTTACCCAGCCATCGCGTTCGGACGTGAACTGGATCTCTCCAACGTTCTTGGGCGCCGTTTCGATGCGTGTCCAGCTCTTGCCGCCGTCGCGAGTGCGATAGAGCGCCCGAATGCCTGAATTGCTCGCCACGTCCGTCAGCACAAAGCTCGTAGCGAATCCGCGTTTCGCATCCAGCCACTGCATGCGCTCCGGGACGACGCCCGGCGTTTCAGAGAGCGGTTTCCAGGTATGGCCGGCGTCCGCCGTGCCGAGCAATACGTGGTGATTCAGGTCGCACGTCGTCAGCGCCTCCCCGGGCATGCATTTGGACGCGACCAGCCAGCCCGAACGCCCGACGAACGCGACCTTGAGGAATCGGCCGTAGCCGGGAATCGGCTCCCTGCGCCACGTCGCCCCGCCGTC
>JANXYW010000202.1 GCA_025355835.1 Chloroflexota bacterium | reverse complement strand
TCTTGTTCACCCAGCATGCGTTCGCTCCAGGCTAGGAGACTTACCCAATGCTCGGCACTATACGCCCGCGCTGGCGCTGGGTCGATTCAGCCGGCGCGGGCGAAGGTGACGCAGCGGACGCTGGTGGCGCCGGCGTGGAGTAGCGCCGTCGCGCACGCCCCGAGCGTCGCGCCGGTGGTCACAACGTCGTCGACAAGGAGGATGCTGCGGCCTTCGACGCGTGCCGACGTTGCCGCGAACGCGCCAGCCACGATGTCGTGGCGCTCGTCGCGATGCATCGTGCGGGCGAGCGGCTTCGTCGCGCGAATGCGGGTCGCGGCGCGCGCATCAAACGCGAGCCCCGCGGCAAGCGCGAGGTGGCGTCCGAGCATCGCGGCCTGGTTGTAGCCGCGCGAGCGCTGGCGGCCGCGATGCAGCGGTACCGGCACGACGAGATCCGCACTCGTTCCGACGCTCGCGGCCATCAGCGCACCCATGGGTTCGCCGAGCGCCGACATCCCTTCGTACTTGAGTGCGTGCACGAGCGTGCGAGCGCCCTCCTCCAAGATGAACGGCGCGCGGATGGTCGTGTACGCGATCTCGTTATCGACGCGGCAGTAGACGCAGACGCTGCGGCGCGTCACGGGCGTCCAGCATCGCTGGCAGCGAGCGCCATCGGCGATCGGCAGCATGTCCGTGCAGGCGTTGCAGAGCATCGAGCCAGCGGATCGGCAGAGAGCGCATCGCGCCGGGAAGAGCAGATCGAGCGCGGCGCGGGATGTGCGTTCGAGGAGGTTGACCATCGTGCGGCGAGTATCGCATGCGGCGGGGCGTGGCGTTCGGGGTATGTAAAGCTCGGTGGGTACAATGCGGGCATGATGCACGGAACGAGCACTTCACCCGTCGCCTGCATCGACCGCCATCTCCACGACATGGAGAGGGGAGCGGAGCGGGCCGCGGCCGCTTTTCGGACAGAGGCCTCGATCACATGATCACGGTGCGCGTGCGGTTGTTTGCGGGGCTGCATCAGCTCATCGGGGAGCGGGAGATCGAGATGATCTTGCCGGATGGAGCGACGGTGGCGGTGTTGCAGGACACGCTCGGGGCGCAGCATCCGGTGGTGGAGGCGTTGCTGCCGACGTTGGTGTGCGCGATCGATGAGGAGTATGTGGAATCAAGCCAGGTGCTGAGTGATGGTGATCGGGTGGCGTTGATTCCGCCGGTGAGCGGGGGATCAGTCGGCGAGTGTGGGGCATCGGCGGGCGCACGCGGCACCTCACCGCGGCCTTCGGCCACCCCTCTCCACGATGTGGAGAGGGGCTCACACGGGGGTTGGTTGCTGACCTTCGAGCAGGACGCGACAGGCGCTATTGGGCGCGCAATCCGAACGGCGGCTTGCTGATGTTCGCGATTACACACGAGCCGCTCGATCCAGCTGTGCTCGTCGAGGCCGTGCGCGTCGACGAGAGCGGGGCGGTGGCGTTGTTTTACGGAGTCGTGCGCAACGAGAACATGGGGCGCAACGTGCAGTATCTGGAGTACGACGTGTATCCGGAGATGGCGATCAAGAAGATGCAGGAGATCGCGGACGAAGTGCGCGCGAAGTACACGATCACCGGCATCGGCGTACTGCACCGCGTCGGGCGATTGGAGATCGGCGAGACGAGTTTGCTGGTGGCCGTGTCGTCGGCGCACCGCGTGGCGGCGTTCGAGGCGTGTCACTTTGCGGTCGATCGGATCAAGCAGGTGGTGCCAATCTGGAAGAAGGAAGTTTGGGACAACGGCGAGGAGTGGATCGAGGGGCATGTGCCCGGTTCGTAGTTCGTGGTTGTAGTTCGTAGCTCGCTGTGCGTGGCTCGTGGTTCGGACGCCGGTAGAGAACTGCGAACGCGCGTCGAATCGAGTCGGTCCGGCTGCGCCGGACGGGCAGACGGGGCGCCGGCGCTCCTTTTCGGTTCCTCCCCGTTACGTGAGCGATTGCGATGGCATACAGACGCAGGGATGCCCGCCGGGGGGTGAGTCGGCGGGCATCCGCGGGCGCGATTCGAGCGGGATCAGCTGGCTACAGCGGCGCGCTCGGTTTCGAAGCACGTGCTGCAGTAGACGGGGCGGTCGAGTCGCGGCACGAATGGGACGGTGGCGTTACCGCCGCAGCTCGCGCATGCTACGGTCGTGCTTTCGCGGCCACCGCCAGATGTGCGCTCGCGGCGGCGGCTGACGCGGCAGACCGTGCAGCGCTGCGGCTCATTGAGGAGCCCTTTCTCCAGGTAGAACCCTTGCTCGCCCGCAGTGAACGCGAACATGCCACCGCAATCACGACAAGCCAAAGACTTATCTTCAAATGCCACCGTTTTCCCTCCTTGCGACAGGTAGTGAAGCTCGCGGCGGTAGGCCGAATGCCCTCGTCCGGGCCGCGGATGAGGCAGATTGTAGGGCAGGTGCGTATCTACCGTCAAGCAATTCTGTCGTGAATCTCACCATCATGCGCGGAGATGTCAACTGTGTCGCCTGAACGTTTGTCAACTCCTCGCTACTGCCAGACGTGCGGCCGCGAGCTGGTCGAGCGGCATATCGAGGCGGAACGCCGGCGGCGTTTTGCGTGCGATGGCTGCGGCTTCATCCACTACATGAACCCGCGCGTCATCGCCGCCGTCATCGTCGAGCACGACGGCCGCGTGTTGTTGCAGCAGCGGGCGATGGAGCCCGGCCTTGGGCTGTGGACGTTTCCGGGCGGCTTCCTCGAGATGGGCGAGACACCGGCCCGAGGCGCCCTGCGCGAGGCGAAAGAAGAAGTCGGGCTTGATGTCGTGCTGGGGCCGCTCCTGGGCGTGTACGCGCGGCCGCAGGTGGGCATCGTGATGGTGGTGTACGAGGGTACGAGCACGACCGACGCAGCATACGTCGCGGACCACGAGTCCCTGGCGGTGAAGTGGTGCGACGCCGGCGCGATCCCATGGCCGGAGTTGGCGTTCGATACGACGGAGCAGGCGTTGCGGGACTGGGTTGCTCGGCGGAGCGCGTAGCTGTTGGCGGTTGGCTGTTGGCCGCTGTTAGCTCTTCGCTTTGCACGCCGGTCGCTTAGACACGGCTGCTTGCTTGAGTGCGAGATTCGGCGGAGCTGAAGCTCCGCAGGTAATTGCCGTTCGGCAGTCGGAGCCTCCGTGCCGATATACTCCGGACATGGAGGTGCGCCCATGACTGAGAGCGAGATCGTTTTCGCCGTAGAGGAGTCGCCCGAGGGCGGCTACGAGGCGCACGCTCTTGGCTACTCGATTTTTACCGAGGCGGATTCGCTGCCTGAGCTGCGATCCATGGTTCGCGACGCTGTGCGCTGTCATTTCGAAGATGCCGAGCGGCCTAAGGTCATTCGGTTACACCTCGTACGTGACGAGGTCATCGCTGTTTGAAGCTACCGCGTGATGTGTCCGGTTCTGAGCTCGCGACGATGCTCCGCCGGCACGGCTATGAATCCACTCGGCAGAGCGGCAGCCATCTCCGACTCACTTCTGCTGCAAGGGGCGATGCGCACCACATTACGATTCCACTGCATTCAAGCGTGAGAGTCGGCACTCTTGCCAAGATTGTGACCGATGTCGCGGCGTACCTGGCGATAGATCGGGACGAGCTAATCTCAGAGCTATTCGGACGGTAGCACTCCGATTACGGCAGTGGCCCATCAACCTATACTCTGCATCCATGCGGATCGATATTCTCACGCTGTTTCCGGAGATGTTTGCGGGGCCGTTCGACGCGAGCATCATTGGGCGGGCGCGCGCGGCGGGCGTGCTGGACATTGCGCTGCACAATCCGCGCGACTACACGACCGACAAGCATCACATCGTGGACGACTACGCGTACGGTGGCGGGCCGGGCATGGTGATGAAGCCCGACCCGATCTTCGCCTGCGTCGATGCGGTGCAGCCGATGGCCGAGCCGTCCGGCAAGGTCGTGCTGCTGACGCCGCAGGGGCGGCTACTCAATCATCGCGTGGTCGAGGAGCTGGCGGCGGAGGCGCGGTTGATCTTGATCTGCGGGCATTACGAGGGTGTGGACGAACGCGTGCGCGAATCGCTGGTCGACGACGAGATCAGCGTCGGCGACTACGTACTATCGGGCGGCGAGCCTGCGGCGATGGTGCTGGTCGATGCGGTGGCGCGGCATCAGCCGGGGGTGCTCGGGTCGGAGCTGTCGCTCGAAGAGGAATCGCACGCGCAGGGACTGCTGGAGTACCCGCAGTACACGCGGCCCCCAGAGTTTCGCGGCATGACGATCCCGGACGTGCTGCTTTCCGGGCATCACGCCGAGATCGCGAAATGGCGGCGGCGGCAGAGTGTGCTGCGCACGGCGCGTCGACGGCCGGATCTGCTGGCCAGCGCTGAGTTGACGGCTGATGAGCGGCGCATGGTCGAGCAGGAGTTGGCGGGGGAGTAGCGCTCGGCCTCACCCATCGCCTCTCGGTTCCGAGCATGCGCTCAAGATCGAGCTGTTGTGCTGGATGCGGCGGGCTGCCACCAGCCGGGGAAGCCTGTCCTACATCGGACGCCAACTGCGGCGCCCGACGACTCAAAGCCGTAGACGGCTGTGCCACTTTCGGCGGCGCGGAACGGATGGCAATGTCTTCGGTGCTAGAGCGAGGCGCGGAGGCGGTCGCGGATTTCTCGGTAGCCGGTTAGTTTGATGCCCTGGGACTCGGCGTACTCGCGGAGCGCGGGCGAGCGCATGAGTTCGTATTCTCTTGCGCGGTGGGCGCAGTCGGTGGGGGTCATCGCATCGAGTTCTTCGCCGCCCTTGGCGGGGTGGCAGAGGAAGTGCGTGAGGCCGGGACGGAGCGTCGCGAAGAATTCGCGGAAGCGGCGATCTTTGTCATCGGGTGCGATCTGGCTGAGCGTTTCGGTGATGGCGTTGTCGAGCACGGGCCAGCCGAGCGCGTCGAGCTTCGCGCGCTGCTCGATGTAGACGCGCGCGCCTTCGCCGAGCGCGCCGATGCGGCGTTCGCTCGGGCGGATGAAGAACACCGGCAGTTTGAACTCGATCGCCAAGTCGATGTACGGCGGCAGGAATTTCGGGTGGATCACCGTGCCCATGTGCGTGTCGAGATGCGTGACGTCGAGGCCCATCGCGATCGCGTGTTCGATCTGCGCGCGCAGCTCGGCGCGCCCTTCCTCCTGTGAGACGTGCGCAACGACGCTCGCGACGTCGCGCCACATGCCGCCGTCTGGGGCGTGCAGCGACGTGGCGGCGCCGTGGCCCGTGACGGCAGGCCAGCGAAATGTCTCGTATTCGGCGGTGAGCGTCATGTGGACGCCGAGGTCGGCTTCGGGGTGCTGCTTCTGGAGTGCAACGGTTTCCATAAACCACGGCGCGGGCACGAGCGCCGATCCGCACGTGAGGCTGCCGCGCGTCATGCCCTCGAACGCGGCGACGTTCGAAGCGTGTGAGAAGCCGACATCATCGACGTGGATGATAAGGACGCGGTCGTCCGGTGCGTAGCCGAGTTGTTCGAGGGTGTTCATGGTGACCAGTGAATAGTGGCTCGTGAATAGTTGCTGATTGGAACCGTAGCGCAGTTACGGGGTTCGCGCAGCCGCTTCCGCCTTCGCAGCTCGCAGAAAGGCGACGCCGCGGATGAGGACATTGAGCGCGTCATCGACGGAGTCTTCTGCCGGGTAGTAGCTGAGGAGCGCGTCGTAGAAGGCGCGAATTGCCGCGCCGGCTTCGCCGCTGGCCGGAAGCGCGTCCAGCGCTTGTTGCTTCGTCAGGCACCAGGCAGCGATCGGATCCATGCCGCGGACGATGAGCAACTGGAACAACGCGGGCCAGACATCCGTGCAAATGAGACGCGCCAGCCGGGCGAGGCGGCCGCCGCCGTGTTCAAGCAGGTTGTCCCAGAGGTACGGCGACAGGACGTGAAGATTCTCGAGCGAGCTGCGCGCGCCCTCAAAGAGTTCATCGGCGCTCGCTTCGGGAATCGGGAGGCGGCCCGCGATGACGTGGTATGCGCCCGGCACAGGGCCAAGCCAGCCCGAGGGCATGCGCGTCGAAAACGCGTAGCACTGGATGTAGCGGAACGGCGTCAGATCGATGCGCGCGAGATCGCGATGGATGGCCACCGTCTGCTCCAAAGGCAAATGGCCTTCGACGAACGCTTCGCGCGTGACGTAGAGCTGCATGTCGATGTCGCTGCAGCCGGGGATAAAGCCGCCCTTCAGCGCAGAACCATGGACGATAAGGCCGACGAAGGACCGCTGCGTGTGGTGAATGTAGACGGACGCGGCCTTCTCGACGATCGCGCGCGCTTCCGGCACGAGCGGGTCGACGTTCATGCGCGCGCAGCTGTCCGGACGTAGTTCATGCGGCCGACCTGGCGGACGAGGCCTTTTAATTCGAGCATGGCGAGGGCGCCCGTGACCGTGCCGATGGGCAGGCCGCATTCGCGGCGCACTTCGTCGATGTGCGCGGGCTGGGCGGTGAGGTGTTTCAGCAGCACGCTCTCCGTCTCGTCGACGGGGAGCAGCTTCGTCATCTCGATCTGTTGCGAGACCATGCTGAGGTTCAGTTCGGCGAGCACATCCTGCACGTCGAGCGTCAGTTTCGCTTCGCCGTCCTGAATCAGCTTGTTGGTGCCGCGCGAGTTCGGCGAGTAGATGCTGCCGGGCACGGCGAAGACTTCGCGGTTCTGCTCCAGCGCCTGTCGCGCCGTGATCAGCGCGCCGCTCCGGATGTCGCCTTCGACGACGAGCACGCCGAGCGACATGCCGCTGAGGATGCGATTGCGGCGCGGGAAGAACTCACTGCGCGGCTGCGTGCCAAGCGGGTAGTCGCTGACGACCGCACCGCGCTCGGCGATCTCTTCGGCGAGCTTCTTGTGCTCGGGCGGGTAGACGAGATCGAGGCCGCACGCTTGCACGGCGATCGTGCGGCCGCCGGCCTCGAGCGCCGCGCGGTGCGCCACGGCATCGACGCCGCGCGCGAGGCCGCTGACGACGGTGACGCGGTTCGCTGCGAGGCCGCGCGCCATCTCCTCGGCGACCTGACGTCCGTAGACGGTGACGCGGCGCGTGCCCACGACAGCGACGCCCCACTCGTCGGCTGCCGTGATCTTGCCGCGCACAAAGAGCACCGGCGGCCGGTCGAAGATCTCGCGCAGGCGCTTCGGGTACTCGTCGTCGTGCCAGGTGAGCGCACGAACGCCGTGGCGCGCCAGCAGTTCGACTTCAGCGTCGGGATCTACCTTGTCGCGCGCGGACGCGATGGCGTTGAGCGCGCCGGAGTCCATGCCCGCGGCCTTCAGCTCGCCCGCCGTGGCGCGCCAGGCGTCGGCCAGGCTGCCGAAGTGCTGTTCGAGCTGCTGGACGCGCGCGCGTCCGACGCGACGGACGCGGGCGAAGGCGATCCAGTACTTACGTTCTAATTCGTCCATTAGGCCCCGAGTATAGGGCGCGGCGGCGCGGTTCGCTAGCGCGGATGTCCAGTCGGCACGCGGGTACGAGCTTTGCGCCTTCGACATCGAAGAAGAGGCGCACGCCGTTGACTTCGATTCTCATGACGGTTCTCCTGCTCGGACCGGCGCGCGGTCAATCCACGATCGACGAGTAGATGATGTTCTTGAGCTGGCCGCGGAAGTTGAAGGTGGCGGACGGCATGAGTTGCGTCATGAAGATGGCGACGAGGTCTTCTTTCGGGTCGACCCAGAAGATAGTCGATGCGGCGCCGCCCCAGTAGAAGTCGCCCTGGCCGAACGTGCCGGATGCGACGCTATCGAGCGTTGTCGCGAAACCGAGACCGAAGCCGATGCCTTCGTACGCGGTCTCGGAGAAGGCGCCGATGGCCATATCGGACAGCGTGCGGTTGCCGGAGAGATGATTGCGCGCCATCAACTCGATCGTACGGCGGCCGAGGATGCGCGCGCCATCGAGTTCGCCGCCGCGGCGGAGCATTTCGCAGAAGCGCAGGTAGTCGGCGGTGGTGCTGGTGAGGCCGCCGCCGCCGGAGAAGTACGTCGGCTGCTTGAGGTACGGGCTGCGTTCGGGGTCGTCGATGAGGGCAATCGTCTTGTCGGGCTGGCGCTGGTA
>JANXYW010000186.1 GCA_025355835.1 Chloroflexota bacterium | reverse complement strand
AACCGATTGACAGATTTCCTGGCCAGGATTATCGTAGAAGAGTCCCGAGTAGCTAAGCGCGGCCCGGTGGACGAGCCCGGAAGTTTAAAGTAGGCGACGGGCGCAAGCCCTAGCCGAACCAGGATCCGGGGGAGGACGAAGCCGGGACGGCAGCGAGGTTCCTCGGGGCGTTTTTACGCCCCCGAACAAGCAGAACCTCGACCTTCACTCCTTGGTTCGTAACGTTCGATCGAGGCGCGCGCCGCCTCAGCTCACGGAAACTACGTGCAGAACCGGCGTCACGCCGGCGCGTAGACATCGGTGCTCAAGTAGCGAAGGCCGGAATCGACCATGATCGTGACGACCGTCGCACTCGGGCCGAGGCGCTGAGCGACGCGGAGTGATGCCACAACGTTGGCTCCCGATGAGGTACCGGCGAAGATGCCTTCTTCGCGAGCAAGGCGCCGCGCCATAGCCTTCGCCTCTTCGGTCGATACGGTTAGTATCTCGTCGACCTGCGATGGATCCCACAATGGCGGCACGAACCCGATCCCGATGCCCTCGATTTTGTGCGAGCCTGTCAGGTGCCCCGACAGCACGGCCGATTCGGCAGGCTCTACCGCAACCACGTGCACGGTGCCTCCGCGCGCGCGGAGAGACTGCGCGACGCCGTGGATCGAGTGAGCCGTGCCGACCGCGTGCACGAAAGCGTCGACCCGGCCTTCGGTCTGCATCCAGATCTCGTCCCCTAACGGGTAGTACCCGCTGATCGCATCGTGGTTGTTGAGCTGGTCGGCCCACCAGTGGTCCGGCTTGCGACTGACCTCTGCCGCCGTCTCGATCATCTTCTTGATGAGCGCTGCGGTGATCTGCCCGTTGTCACTCGGCACATCGGTGATCTGGGCGCCAAACGCGAGCATCGTGCGGCGCTTCTCCTCGGTGAACGCATCCGAGAACACGATGTGCAGCCCGTAGCCCTTCGCCGCGCAGACCAGCGCCAGCGAGACACCCGTCGTACCGGCCGTGTACTCGACGACCGTGCTGCCGCGCGTCAGGCGTCCGTCGGACTCGGCGCAGCGGACGATGGCTTCCGCCATCCGATCCTTCATGCTCCCTGTCGGGTTCGCCGACTCAAGCTTCGCCAACACGCGGGCCGCCCCGGCCGGAACGACCGACCGAAGTTGCACCATTGGCGTGTCGCCGATCGCTTCGAGTACATTCGCCGCAAGTGATTGCATGTCTACCTTTCGGTGCTCCGGGCCTTCAACCGCAGCTAGTATCCAGCTTTCCGCGGCCGGCACAGACGTTCCAGCTCGGCGAAGTCGTTCTCCGACGGCACCCGGCGGCGCAGGCTAGTTCCCGAAGTCCCAGCTCTGGCCCGAGTGGTAGCGCTTCAGCACGTTCTTGGCGATGAGGATCTTGTGTACCTCGTCCGGGCCGTCGGCGATGCGCAGTGTGCGCGCGGCCTGGTACATACCGGCCAGCGGCAGATCGCCAGAGACGCCGGCGGCGCCCCAGACCTGGATCGCACGGTCGACGACGCGCGTGTAGGCTGCGGGCACGAAAATCTTGATCGCCGAGATCTCCGTGCGCGGGTCGCCGCCGCTCTCCATCATCTCGGCGCAATGGATCGTCATCAGGCGCGCCGACTGGATGTCGATATACGACTCCGCGATGAACCCCTGCATGAACTGCTTCGTCTCGAGCTTGCCGCCGTGCACTTCGCGCGACATCAGGCGCTCGACCATCAGGTCGAAGGCGCGCCACATCTGGCCGATCGAATTCATGCAGTGGAAGACGCGGCCCGCGCCGAGGCGATCCTGCGCCGCCTGATGGCCCGTGCCCGTCTGACCGAGTTGATTCGTCACCGGGACGCGCACGTCTTCGTAGATGATCTCGCAGTGGTCGCTATCGCGATTCCCCCACACGGGTACGCCGCGGATGACGTTCACGCCGGGCGTGTTTTTCGGCACGATGATCTGCGTCATCTTGCCGTTGCGGTCGGCCGGCCCGTCCGGGTCGTCGGTGCGGCACATGACGATGAAAAAGTCGGCGCGCTTGCCATTCGAGGTGAACCACTTGTGTCCGTTGATCACCCACTCGTCGCCGTCGCGCTTCGCCGTCGTTTTCAGCGAGCGCGGGTCGGAGCCGGCGGCGTCTGGCTCGGTCATTGAAAATCCGGATTCCATCTTTCCCTCGATGAGCGGGATGAGCCACTTCTTCTTCTGCTCTTCGGTGCCGTACTTGACCAGGATCGACTGGTTGCCGGAGTTCGGAGCGACAACGCCGAACAACGCTGCCGCGCCCGACGCGTATGCCAGCACTTCGTTCATGTAGGCGTGCTCGAGGAAGTCGAGGCCGCTGCCGCCGTACTCGACCGGCAGGTGCGGCGCCCACAGCCCCGCCTCCTTTACCTTCATCTTGACGTTCTCGCGCAAACGGCGAGACTCTTCGATCTCGCCCTCGGTCACGCGTGGGTCACCACGCCAGGCCCAGATCTCATTCTCGTGCGGGAGGATCTCTTTGTTCACGATCGTCGCGGTGAGCGAACGAATTTCGTTGATGCGGTCAGACACCATGGGAATTGGCTGGACGTTCATTTTCATGAGGCTCTCCTAAAGCGCTGGAATGCCAGGCGCGAACAGATTCTAGGCGGATTCCAGGGCTAGGAACACCGCGCGCCAAAGCTCCGGCCTCAAGTCGATGCCACGAGTAGCCGATACCTCCCTAAGGAGCCGTAGGGATACGCCACCCGTCCAACACCATATTTGGGCGAGAGAGGAACATCCCGATGAGGCGAGTTCTGTTCGCAACGCTCACCGTTTGCCTGGCAATCGCGCAAGCAGCCTGCTCTAGCGGCTCGAATTCCGTGCCAACGCCACGGCCAACGCCCACGCCGGATCTTGTGGCCGTACGCAAAGACCTCACGGACGAGCAACTCGGCTCGGTCGCGCTCGCACTCGTGGACTTTGGCGGCCGATACGACTCATTCAGGCCGAGTCTCGCGTCGGGCGTTCAGACGCTGGCGACGCGAGCCGATCTGGCTTGCGACGCATCGCGTCAAATCAACACCCTGAGCAAGAACGGATGGATCAAGGCGTACGCGCGATTCTTCGCATCTCCAGATCCGATTCAGCCCGAGACCGTCGCAATTGGCACGAACATCGACGTGTTCAGCAGCAAGGATGGCGCGGCGGCCAAACTTAGCGCTGACGTTTCGACCGTTGCGGACGACGCTCGCTCGACCAGCGGCTGTTTCGGCTACGCAATCGAAGGCGTCGAGCGCCTCGCCGTTACTGGCGTCGGAGACGAAATGTGGGGCGTGCGCGAACGCATCAACATCCACAGTCTGCGCGGTTCGATAAGCACGGTCGCCTTCCGCCGGTCGAACCTCGTCGCGATGGTCGAAATCGTTCGCCTCTCGTCGGAGGACTCCACAGACGAATTGGTGGCGCTGGCACGCGAAATCGACAAGCGCATCGCACCGCTCGTCTCGTCTCCACTCAGCATGGGCAGAGGCGAGCCCGGCGACGCGCTACACGACTAGCAACCAGGGATTGAATGCTGGTTCGAACCACACCCTCAGGCGTTGGCGACGTAGATGGCGATCAGCGCGAAATGAATCGCGCTCCCGGCGATGACCAGTGAATGGAACACTTCGTGGAAGCCAAACACGCGCGGAAACGGATCGGGCCACTTGCGCGCGTAGATCACCGCACCGACCGTGTAGCACATGCCACCCACCACGAGCAGCGCAAGCTGGCCACTTGACATCGCTGATACGACTTGCGCCGCAGGGATGACGCCGATCCAGCCGAGTGCGAGATACGGCGTGACGGTTAGCCAGCGTGGCGCGTACGGCCAGAACATCTTCGAGCCCACGCCGATAGTGGCGAGCGTCCACACCACGGCGAGCATCGGGATGCCCCACGCGTAATCCAGCACGATGAGGCAGAACGGCGTGTACGTACCCGCGATGAACACGAAGATCATCGAGTGATCGACGCGCTTCATCACGCCGCGCAAGCGCTCTGGCCACGGGATCAGGTGATAGCTTGCACTCGAGCTGTACAGCAGGATCAGGCTCGTCGCGAACACGGCGGCGCCCACGTATCGTCGCGGCGAGTCGGCGATGAACATCAGCGCGACGAGTCCCGCAGGCGCAAGGATCGCGGCCAACAGATGCAACGTGCCGCGCAGCAGGGGGCGCGTTTCGTCCTGCATCCCAGTACTCGTTCCGGCATTCCCGACCATCACGTCGCGTCGTCGCCCTTCTCTTCGTCGCGCTGCGGCGGACGCATGAACGATTGGATGATCGTGTCGGGCCGAAGGCTCAAGAGCGCTTCCGACCACTGTGTGTAGCGCCGGAATGCGTCGCTTCCCATGCGCATGAGCTCGACCTGGTAGCGCATGGAATCGGCGCGACCGCCGAGGAACTCGCCGAGCGCGAGGGTCGCTTTCGCTTCGCTCTCCCACACCTTCTGATACTTCTCGGCGAAGGAGATCATCTCTTCGCTGATATCAAACAGGTCGCTGATGCGCGGGAGGCCCGACCGCCGGGGGCGGGACGATGGCCGTTCGCGTGCTTCTGGCATGGCTCTCCGCTCGTGAGCTTTGCGTTTCTGGTTTACGACTCTATTTTACGCGATCCGGGCGTTTGATTGCTGGAGTTCTGCAGCGCTTCACTCCGCACCGTCGCAATGAACGGCAGGTTGCGGAACCGCTGCTGATAGTCGAGCCCGTACCCAACGACGAACTCGTCCGCAATCTCGAATCCGACGTAGTCGAGCTTTGTCTCGACGAGGCGGCGGGCGCGCTTGTCGAGGAGTGTGCAGACGCGCAAGCTGGCGGGTTCACGCAGCCATAGCTGCTTCATCAGGTGCTGCAGCGTCATGCCGGTATCGATGATGTCTTCGACGATCAGCACGTCCCGCCCGTGAATGGTCTCCGTCAGATCCTGGACGATCCGCACGGCGCCGCTGCGGTCGCCTTCGTATGACGAGATCGTCATGAAGTCGATGCTCACAGGTAGCGAAATGTGCCTCATCAGATCCGCCATGAAGCACGCCACCCCCTTGAGCACACCGATGAGCAGCAGTTCCTTGCCCGCGTAGTCTTCTGCGATCTGCGCGCCGAGTTCCTTCAGGCGGTGTTCGATCTCCGTTGCGCTGATCAGCACTTCGCGAACGGCCATGTGCTCGTGCTCGTTGACGGCGCCGATGCCGTATTTCGCGAGTAGGCTCAGGTAGTCGCGTTTGTACAGCAGCTTGATCTGGATGTCTGGATACAGCTCGACCAAACGGCGCATCTTGCGGTGTTTGTCGGTCACGAGTCCTTGCTTGAGCGTCGTCAGCTCCAGGTACAGGTCGAAGTCCGGCAGATAGAAGTCGGGCGAGAACGCTTCGATGATGCGACCGTCATCGTCCTGGCGGAGCGGGAACGTGCGTGGCTCGTACTGCCACCTCACGCCGTAGAAGTCGAGAATGCGGGCGAACTCCTCCTCACTCTCATGGGCAAAGCGCGCGTCATCGACGGTCGTAGGTGCGGGCGCTTTGGCTTCGAGCGGTCGGATGTTCATGCGCGTCTCACGTGATGCCCTGCACGATGTGGTGCATGGCTGCCTCGACGTGTCGCATCAGTTCCGGCGGCGGCGTCTCCGACGCGGGCTCCATCATCGGCTTCATCAAGTAGTCGGCGAACACACCCAGCACGGTCAGCACAAGCTGCGTCGCCAGCTCGTCGATCGCTTCGGTGCGGAGCTGGCCGTGTTCCGCATAGTGACGCAGGATGCGCGCCTCGGCCTTCTCCCAGCGCTGCACCAGAATGCGATACTCCTCGGCGGCCACAGCGTCCTGCGACATCGCCTCAAGCATCAGCACTTTCATCAGGTCGCGATTGCTATAGATGAACTCCAGCGCGCCCATGGCGATCCCGGTGATCGCTTCGCGCGGGCCGACGGTGATCTCCGCGCGCTCCAGATTCTCCAGCGCCGCCGTGAAGCCGCGCTCTTCGATGAGCGCTTCGAATAGATCGCGCTTCGACGCAAAGTGGTAGTAGATAGCGGCATCGGTAATACCAGCTGCCTGCGCGATGTCGCGCACGCTGGTGCGGGCAAAGCCCTTTTCGGAAAACAGCCGGAGCGAGGCATCGAGAATCTGTTTGCGGGTAAGAGGGCCTCGCCGTAGCTTTCGCGGGCGCGATGCTGGCTCGGCTATCGTTGCGTCACGCACTGTGGCCACGTAGACGACCTCGTTTCTTGTTGCCTAAGCGTATGCTCAGTTAGCCATCGTGTCAATTGCATGCGCGTAG
Source organism: Chloroflexota bacterium (assembly GCA_025355835.1). Lineage (GTDB taxonomy): Bacteria > Chloroflexota > Dehalococcoidia > DSTF01 > JACRBR01 > JANXYW01. The sequence goes on along the minus strand of JANXYW010000186.1, from coordinate 11,671 downwards.
GCAGGTGCTCGATTTCACGCCACTGACGGTGCGTCTTCCGTGCGGCGGAGCGCGATCGTACCATCACCCCAGTTGGCAGTACGCGATCGATGAGAGGAAGAATTGTTATGTCCGACTTTCCGCTGAAGATAGGCGACAAGGCGTCGATGACGAAGACCGTCAGCGACGCGGACGTCATAGAGTTCGCGCACGTCACCGGCGACGACCAGCCGCTGCACCTGGACGACGCCTTCGCTGCGAAGACGCGCTTCAAGAAGCGCATCGCGCACGGCATGCTGTCCGCTGGGTTCATCTCGGCCGTGCTGGGTACGAGGATCGCGCCGAACAACGTCGTTGTCTATCTGAGCCAGCAGATGCGCTTTCGCCTGCCCGTCTCCATCGGCGACACCATCACAGCCGAGGCAGAAGTCACGGCGATCGACGCGGAGAAGCGCATCGTCACCCTTCGCACCGACTGCACGAACCAGAACGGCGAAGCCGTCGTCAAGGGCGAAGCGACCGTCCTGCTCGATCCACTAACGTAACGCCCGTCACGCCGAGGTCGCCTGCTCCCGAAACCGGCGTATCGCATCCATGTGATCTTGCGGCGAAGCGAGACCAGCGTTCATCGTGCTAACGGACACGTGCGTAGCGCCCACATCGCGCCATCCCTGCACCGCGCCACCCCAGTCGCCCTCCGCCGTGTTGTACAAACTGATACGGCCTTCGATGCCAACCGCATCGACATCCCGACCTGCGGCGCGGATGTGGCCGCGCAGCCGCTCGATCGTCTCCACTCCCTGCGGCCCGGGTTGAAACTGCGGGAACCAGCCATCTGCGATCTTCGCGATGCGCTCGATCACGGCATCCGCGCCGCCACCCATCCAGATCGGGATCGGGCGCTGCACTGGCAGCGGACAGATGCCGGCCTGCCGCACCTGCTCGTAGCGGCCGTCGAAGTCGACCAGCTCTTCCGTCCACAGCCGGCGCATCAGCGCGACCTGCTCTTCGATGCGGCGCCCGCGATTGCGGAAGTTCTGGCCCAGCGCCTCGTACTCGACGTGGTTCCAACCGATGCCAACGCCAAGCCGCATCCGCCCTCCGGACAGCACGTCCACGGCCGCTGCCTGCTTCGCGACGAGCGCGGTCTGCCGCTGCGGCAGGATGATCACCCCCGTTGTCAGCTCGATGCGCGTGGTGACGGCCGCAAGGAAGCCAAACAGTACGAACGGTTCGTGAAACGGCGTCTGGTATGTGTACGGCGGCCGGAATTTCTCGAATCAGTCCGGGTGCGCGCCCAGCACGTGGTCGAAGACGAGTATGTGGTCGTAGCCGAGGTGCTCGGCTGCCTGCGCATAGTCGCGAATCGCGGCCGGATCGTTGCCGATCTCTGCTTGCGGGAACACGACGCCGAATTTCATTTCGTACCTCCATGCGATCCGCGCACACACGCGAACGGGTTCTACGTTGCTTCCGCCGCCACTAGCGCGGCGCCGATGGCGCCGGCGAAGCCCGGCGACGGCGCGAGTTCGACAGCCACACCGAACAGCATCGCCATCGACGTGATCGACGCGACCAGCGCCGAATTGCCGTGGGCGAAGCCGCCCGCAAGCACGACGCGGCGGATGTTCGCGATGATCGCGCGCGATGCGGCAATCTGCGCGATATTTTCTCCGTGTAGGTTGAGCAGGCCCGCGAGGAAATCGTCTGATGACGAGTCACCTTGCTTGGCCAGGTGTGCCGCCGTGAGATCCGGGCCGACGCGGCCGATGCCTTCGGGGTAGATGTCGGAGATCATCGCGTCGACGCGACGCCGGTCGCCGCGCTCCGCTGCGCCGATCATGTCGGCATACGACAACGAAGCGTCGATACGTCTGGCGATGCCGACGAAGGAGCCGCCGCCGAGTGGCGTGCCGCCGAGATGCGTCGCCTTGCCACCGCGCACAGCGGCGAACGCCGTACCCGTACCAAGCAGCGCCATCACAAACTCGCCATCGCCCAGCCGCTGCTCTGCCACGAGCATGGCGACGAGGCCGCGGGCGGCCGCGTCGATCTCCTGCACGGGCATTGCGCGCGAATCGCCGGAGACGTCGCCAGCGCGCGCGCCTGTGACGCCGATCCGGTCAGCATCAGGCGCGACTGCCCGGCCATCGAACGGCGCGGCGGCTTTCGTTCGGCGCGATGTTAGCTCGATGCCACGCGCCGTCCCGCGCGCGACCTTCGTCAGCGTCATGCCGGCGTCGACGCCGACAACGCCCGGCAGCAGGATCAGTGGCGCGCTCTCGAACAGTTCGTCCTGGACGATGTGGTGGCGCTGACGTTCTGTCACGTTGGTCTCCGTGGGTACTGGCCGCCTCCGAAGTCGGAGGTCGGCGGCACTCATTGTTGATCGACCGCGCGCGCGCGTCGAATAGGCCCTGAACGACACGTGGGAAGTTCCGCATTGACAGGGGTTCGTCATCTGAGGGAAGCTTGACGCGGCGATCAGCGGGCGCGGAGTCCGCATGGACGGGGAGAACTGCGATGCCGCGTGCGATTTGGAAGGGCGCTGTCAGCTTCGGGATGGTCTCGATCCCGATCAAGCTCTACACCGCCACCGACGAAAAAGACGTCTCGTTCAACCTGCTGCACAAAAAGGACGGCGCGCGCATCAAGCAGCAGCGCTACTGCCCGGAAGATGATGCCGTCATCGAATGGAACGACGTCGCTCGCGGCTACGAGATCGCACCAGACCAGTACGTGATCATGGAACCCGAAGATTTCGAGAAGGTGCCGGTCGATACGACACACACCATCGAGATCACCGACTTCGTACCGTCCGAACAGATCGACCCGATCTACTACCAGAAGACCTACTACCTGGAACCGGAGAAGATCGGCGGCAAGCCGTTCGCGCTGCTACGTGAAGTGCTCAAGGACTCGAAACTCGTCGCGCTGGCGAAAGTGACGCTGCGCCAAAAGGAGCAGCTCTGCACGCTGCGCGTCTACAACAACACGATCTCGCTCGAGACGATGTTCTACGCTGACGAGATTCGCGCGACGGACGAGATCTCCATCCCGGAAGATGTGGCGCTCGGCGAAAAAGAAATGCAGATGGCGAAGTCGCTCGTCGAGATGCTGACGGGTAACTTCGAGCCGGAGAAGTACCACGACAACTACCGCGAGGCGCTGCTGGAACTGATCGAGCGCAAGTCCGAAGGCCAGGAGATCACGCGCCCGGTGCCAGTCGCCGGTAAGGTCACCGATCTGATGGAAGCCCTGCGCGCCAGCGTCGAAGCCGCACGGCGCGCGAAAGCAGGCGAAGGATCACCTGCCAGCGACGACGCGGAAACCGATGCAGCAGCGAAGCCGCGACGCAGGCGCGCCGGATGACGCCTTCTTCCCTGGACGATGCGCCCGCCCCGATCGACCACCCTGCTCTCACCCGCACTGTCAGCGCCGCGCCGATGCCTGGCGGTCTGCGCGCGATGCTGGCCGAAGACGCGCCCGAGCCGTTCGACTCGCCCGACCACATCTTCGAACTGATGTGGGGCGGTCTGCGATCGATGGCGTACGTCCACGACGGCATCGTGCAGATCCGCGCCCGCAACGGCCGCGATCTCACGCCGTACTTTCCCGAGCTGATCGCCATACCGGACAGCGTCGGCGCGACCGACGCGATCCTCGACGGCGAGATCATCGCCGTCGACGCGCAGGGACAGCCGGCGTTCGACCTGCTGCGCCCGCGTCTGGAAGCGATGGCCGACGCTGGGCGCGGCATCCGCGGCGCCTTCAGCGACCTGCCGGTGGAATTCAAGATCAAGCGCATCGCCGGACAGATCATGTACCAGACGTTCGACGTGCTTTGGCTCGACGGCCGCTCGCTGGTCGACCGCCCGCTCTGGCAGCGCAAGAATCGCCTGCACGATGTTGTGAAGCCGGGGCCGGACTTCGCAGCCGTTGATTTCGTCGACGACGAAGGCGTCGGTTTCTTCGACGCGGTGCTCGAGCGTAAGCTCGAAGGCGTCGTCGCCAAGAAGAAGGCCAGCCTGTACACGCCAGGCCAACAGTCGAAGAACTGGCTCCAGATTCGCGCGCTGCACAGCGGCGACTTCGTGATCGGTGGCTACACCATCGGCGGTGCGCGGCGGCGCGGCGAGCCCTTCAGTCAACTGCTGCTGGGCGGCTACGCAGAGGGTCGCTTCGAGTACGTGGGAGCTGTCAGCGGCGGCCTCAGCGACCGGGAGGCGAAGAGCCTCATCGCGCGGCTGGAGCCGCTACACGCCGACGAGTCGCCGTTCCACGACACGCCGCTCATTCCGCGCCTGATCTACTGGACGCGTCCCGAAGCCGTATGTCATGTGCGATTCAGTGAGTGGTCCCGCGACGGCCACCTCCGCTTCCCGATCTTCAGCGCGCTGCGCCCAGACCTCGCAGCATCGGACTGCCAGATCGACGCTTAGTCGTCGTCCGAGCGCTTCGTCCGGTCAATGATCTCCGGCATGCCGTCCTTGCGCGCGCGCGCGGACTCTTTCGCCTCGAGGCGTTTGCGCTCGCCGATGATCTCGCGCTCGCCCTTCGATTTCTGCCGCCTCGGCTCCGGCTTATTGATCTCCGGATGCTCGTTCATCTTGACCGAGCCCGTGACCGGACGCTTCACTTCTTTTTCGAGGTGCCAGTACGTGCCGCGATCCGGGATCGAGCGCGGATAGCCGTCGCGCATCGTGAATGCGGCGAATGAAGACGGCGGCATGCGCTGCGCCTTCTTCTTGCAGACGGGGCATGGAGCCGGATCAGACGCTTTTGCGATCGGATGAATCGCTTCGAACACGCCGTCGCAGGGCTTGCAGTGGTACTCGTAGACTGGCATGCGGATCCCCTCGATGCGTGAACTACGCCGGCGCGTCGCCTGCCGCCGCCATCGTGCGTGCGCGGCTCGGACGGCGCTTCCGCAGCGTATCGATGAACGCCGTCGAACGCACGTCGCGCTCCAGCACCCAGCGCACGTACTCCAGCAGCGCGCGCTCCAGTTCGGCGTTCAAGCCAGCATCGATCGTGACGCGTGCGGCGTCGCTGAAGCGGCCGTGCAGCAGCAGCCGCAGCAGCTTGACCGCGTTCGCGGAGATCGGCCGCACCGCCGTCTCGTCCGTGCGGCAGGATGCACAGACGACGCCGCCCCCTGCCGCAGTCCAGTAGTTCGTGATTGCGGTCAATCGCTTGCGGCAGGTAACGCACTCCTCCAGCTCCGGCCGATAGCCCATCGCGTCCAGCAGAGCCATCTCGTAGAACCGAACCGCCACCTCGAAGTGGTCGCGCGTTGCGAGGCGGCTCAGCGTGTCGAGCAGAAGGCGGTACAGCTCGAAGTTTGGCTCGTGCGTCTCGGTGAACTTGTCGAGCAGCTCGCACGCATAGAGCGCACGGCTCATCCGCTCCAGATCGCCGCGTAGCGCCTGAAACGGCTCGATGGTCTCGACCTGCGTGACGATATCGAGCGTCTTGCCTTTGGCGAGCTGGAAGTTCGCCTGCGTCAAGGGTTCGACGTGTCCCGCCATCCGGCTCTTCGTCTTCCGCACGCCCTTGACCACCGCATCGACTTTGCCGAACGTCGCCGTGTACAGCGTGAGGATCTTGTCGGCGTCGCCAAGCTTGCGCTGGCGCAGCACGATGGCTGGGGTGACGTAGACGCGGAGCTGCTGGGGCATGAGGGAAGTTTACCGCCATTGATCGCGCTGTACTTTTTCCTGTACGGTGAATAAGCGATCAATCAGCCACCCAAGAACTAATCTGAAGGGACTCGAACCATGGCCCTGCAACTTACCGACGACCAGAAGAAGATGCTCAATGACAAGAACTTCGCCCACATCGCCACCATCAACAAGGACGGCTCGCCGCAGGTTTCGCCGGTGTGGGTCGGATTCGACGGGACGCACGTCATCATCAACAGCGAGGACAAGCGGCGAAAGGTGCGCAACCTCAAGCGCGATGCGCGCGTGTCGCTGAGCGTCTTGGACAGCGCCAACCCGTACCACTACATCGAGATTCGCGGCAAAGTGGTCGAGATTACGCCCAGGGGCGGTGACGATGGGATCGACGCATTCGCGAAGAAATACATGGGCGTGGACAAGTATCCGATGAACAAGCCGGGCGATGTACGCGTCGTCATCAAGATTTTGCCTGAGCACATCGCGGGCCAGTAGCCCAGCCCCAGGCCTTCAACACAATCGCGGCGGAGGCGTCCGACTTCGTGCTTTGGCTCCGAACGAGGCGGGGAGAACCCTCACTGATCGGCCGAGAGCCATCCGGTATCCTTCCCCGACACCAGGCTTGAGGAGGGATCTCGCCATATGCCACGCGCGCTGATTACCGGTATTACGGGCCAGGACGGGCACTACCTCTCCGAGCACCTGCTGAAGCAAGGCTACGAGGTCTACGGCCTCATTCGCGGCCAGGCGAACCCCAAGCGCCCAATACTGGAGCGCACGCTGCCCGATGTCCACATCGTCGATGGCGATCTGCTGGATCAGGCGTCCCTGATGAACGTGATCCAGAAGGTGCAGCCAGATGAGGTGTACAACCTCGCGGCGATCAGTTTCGTCATGCTGTCGTGGAACCAGCCGGAGCTCACGGGAGAGATCACAGGCCTCGGCGCCCTGCGCGTGCTCGAGGCAATCCGGCTGACCGCCGGCGCGTCGGGTTCGCGCTCGAAGTCGGCGGCGGGCATCAAGTTCTATCAGGCCAGCAGCAGCGAGATGTTCGGCAAAGTGCGTGAGACGCCGCAGAACGAGAACACGCCGTTCCACCCGCGCAGCCCCTACGGCGTCGCGAAGGCGTACGCGCACTACATCACGGTCAACTATCGCGAGAGCTACAACATTTTCGCCTGCAGCGGCATCCTGTTTAACCATGAGTCACCGCACCGCGGGCCGGAGTTCGTGACGCGCAAGATCACGCTCGGCGCCGCACGCATCAAGCTCGGCGTGCAGAAGGAACTCGTGCTCGGCGCGCTCGAGCCGCGGCGCGACTGGGGCTACGCCGGCGACTATGTGCGCGCTATGCACATGATGATGCAGCTCCCCGAACCGGACGATTTCGTTATCGGCACCGGCGAGACGCACCAGATCAAAGAGTGCGCGCAGGTCGCATTCGAGCGCGTCGGCCTGAACTGGGAAGACTACGTCCGCAGCGATGCGCAGTTCATGCGACCAGCCGAGGTCGACCTGCTGATCGCCGACCCGGCGAAGGCGAACGCGAAACTGGGTTGGAAGCCAGAAGTCTCGTTCAAGCAATTGATCGAGATGATGGTCGACTCAGACCTTGCCGTCGAAGCGCGCGCACAAGCGGCTTCCGCGTAGGTCGGCCCGGCGGTACGAGCCGATTGGGTTCTGCACGCGAACCGAGTCCGTGAAGCGAGGTGCTGAACTCGGTCGGTCCGGCTGTCTCCTCCGGCGACTCTTCGACTGCCGGACTCACAGCCGAGGGCGGCTATGCTCCACGCTTCGCGTCGCCTTAGCGAGCGTCAACACACTACACTAACCCCAACCACAAGCATCGACCACGCCCCCCGCGCGGAAGGACACAGCGATGACTACCGAGGTGGACACGAAACACCCCATCCAGATCATGGATGGCCTCTACCAGCTGCGCGTACCCATCCCAAATAATCCGCTCGGCTGGGTGCTGCCCTACCTCATCGAAGGGCGCGATGGCTGGACGCTCGTCGATTCCGGATGGAACGTGCCGGAAGCGTTCGACGCACTCGAACAGCAGTTGAACGACGCTGGCGTTGGCTTCGCGAAGCTGAAGACACTGCTGGTCACGCACGTTCATCCCGATCACTACGGCCTCGCCGGCCAGGTGAAAGAACGCAGCGGCGCCACGATAATCATCCACCAGCGCGAGCGCGATCTCATCCGCACGCGCTACAAGAATCCGACCCAGCTTCTGGCGCAGATGGGCGACTGGCTGATCATGCACGGCGTACCGAAAGACAGCATGGACGACCTCAAGACGTCGGCCATGCCCGTACGCGCGTTCGTCGATCCCGTCGAGCCGGATGAAGTCGTCTGGGGCGGCGAGCACATCAACATCGGCCGCTTCGACTTCGAAGTCTGGTGGACGCCGGGACACTCGCCTGGCCACATTTGCTTTCTCGAGCGAGCCAAGAAGTTCATCCTCACCGGCGACCACGTGCTGCCGACGATCACGCCGAACATCAGCCTGCACGTGCAACAGCAGGGCAACCCGCTCGGCGACTACATCGCATCGCTCAAGCGGCTCGAAGATCTGGAAGTCGACACGGTGCTGCCCGCACACGAGTACATCTTCAAGGATCTTCGCGGACGCCTGCAGAGCATCGAGCAACATCACGTCGAGCGACTGATCGAGATGGTCGAGTGCGTCGGCGACGGCGCACGGACGGCGTTCGATGTCGCGGGCCGCGTGAAGTGGGTGACGGGTACGCTCGCGACGTTCACGCCATGGATGCAGCGTGCCGCGCTCGGCGAAACGCTCTCGCATCTCGACTACCTGGTGCTGGAAGACCGCCTCGTGAAGTTCATGGAGAACGGCACGCAGTACTACAAGAAGCCCGGTAACGATTAGCAATGCAGGCCAGGAGCCCCGGCGAAGCGGGCATGGAGGCCATCATGACGCGCGCGTACTACGGCATCGCAGACACCGCCATCGGATCAATGCTCGTCGCGGGCGAAGGTCGCCGTCTCGTTGCAGTGAAGTTCGCCGTCGATGAGAAGCGGCTCCCGCGTGCGCTCGAAGAGCTGCACCACGAGTTACACGGCAAGTTCGAACTTGAGCGCAGCGAAGCGAAGGTCGCGGCGCTCGCGAAACAACTCCGCGACTATCTCGCGGGCAAGCGCACCGCTTTCGATGTCGATCTCGAGCTTTCTTGGGTGACACCGTTTCGGCGCGAAGTGCTACTCGCCTGCGCCGCCGTCCCGCGCGGTCAGGTCGCCACGTACGCGGAACTGGCACGCCGCGTCGGCAGCCCGAACGCCGCCCGCGCCGTCGGCAACACGATGCGTACAAACCCAATCCCCATCGTCATCCCCTGCCATCGCATCGTCGGCAGCAACGGCAGCCTCACCGGCTTCGGCGGCGGCCTCGACGTGAAAGCTCAACTGCTGAAAATGGAGGGTGCGCGGCTCGCCTGACGAGGCTCCCTGGTTCCGGAGCGCGGCCATTCCAGCCCGCGCGTATGGCCTCCGACATTCGCCAACAGACTCGCGAGGACGTGGCCTGAGGTGTTCATCGCTTCCGGCTAGGGTCCCACCTCAGCAGCAGGATCCGCAGGCGCCGCCGATGCGGCGGGCGCTGTCGGCGTATACGTGGCGGTGCTCGCACGCTTCGGTCGTGCGGGCATTTCGGGGGACGCGATCGTGGTCGTCGCGCTGCTGCGCTCCACGGCAGCCGCAGCCGCCGCAGGCTGCGCCCGCTCCGCGCTGCAGTATGGACAGAGCACCCACGACGAGGTAAGCGTCTTCCCACAGTTCTCGCACGGCATGCCGAGCGAGTTGCGGCAATACGGACACGCGACGAAGTCTGCCTCGACCTTGCGGCGGCAGCGCGGGCAGGTCGCTTGCTCCTGAATCTCGTGCAGGAGCGCTTCCGCTTCGAGCTGGCGGTCGTACGCGTCCATCAGCGTGTCCTTGGGTCGAAGCACGAGGTAGACCAGCAGCCCGGGGATGTTGAAGACGACGACCAGCACCAGCGCGATCGTCTGCGTGAACGTGTCGCTCGTGCGCGCGACGACGTCGCGGTAGGTCCAGACCAACGCCGCGACCCACAGCACGAGCAGGTACGCCACAAGCCCGATGATCGCGACCAGTACCAGGTCGCCTGTCAGACCGTCGAAGAACATCCGCACGCCTCCCCGGTCGCCGTACCGACGAAAACTGAGCGATTATAGCACGGCACACCATCGCGTCGGCGAAGAGGATGTCCAGCGCCATCGCGCCGCGCCAAGCGCGCTGTTCGGCGCTTGCGAGCGCCGGTACTCTGGTCGAGCATGGTCTCCACAGAACATCTCCTCACAGATCTGAACCCGCCGCAGCGCGAAGCCGTCACGACGATCGCTGGCCCGCTGCTGATCCTCGCCGGTCCGGGATCGGGCAAGACGCGGGTCATCGCGCACCGCATCGCGTACCTGGTGGATGCGATCGGTGTCGCGCCGTGGCGCATCGTCAGCGTCACCTTCACAAACAAAGCCGCGCGCGAGATGCGCCAGCGCGTCGTCGCACACCTCGACGATGCGGCGAACGATCTCTTGCTCGGCACCTTCCACTCGATCTGCGCGCGCTTCCTGCGCATCGATGGCGAACGCATCGGCCTGCCGCGCGCGTTCAACATCTACGATGACGCCGACCAGATGGCGCTGATGAAACGCGCCTGCGAATGGGCGAACGTCGACACCAAGCGCTTCAAAGAGCGCGCTCTCCTTTCCGCGATCTCTCACGCGAAAAGCGAGCTCGTCTCGCCGTACGCGTACGCGAGCGCGGCGCGAGACTACTTCGGCGAAGTAGTAGCGCGCGTCTACGAGCGCTACCAGGATCTGCTTTCGGAAAACAATGCGGTTGATTTCGACGACATGATCATGAAGACAGTCGAGCTGGTGCGTGACAACGACGAGGTGCGCGAGAAGTACCAGGAGCGTTTCCTGCACGTGCTGGTGGACGAGTTTCAGGATACGAATATCGCGCAGTACCAACTGGCGCGGCTGCTCGCGGGCAAACACGGCAACATTTGCGTGGTCGGCGACCCCGACCAGTCGATCTACTCGTGGCGATCGGCCGACATCCGCAACATCCTCAACTTCGAGCGCGACTTTCCGAACGCGAAGATTGTGCTGCTCGAACAGAACTACCGCTCGACGCAAACAATCCTCGACGCGGCGCACGCCGTCATCGCCGGCAACAAGCAGCGCAAAGAGAAGTCGCTGTGGACCGAACAGGGCGGCGGCGAGCCGATCGTCATGTACGAGGCGTACGATGAAGCCGAAGAGGCGGACTTCGTCGCGAGCGAAGTGGCGGAGCTGGCGAAGGGCGGTCAGCGGCTGAACGACATCGCCGTCATGTACCGCACGAACGCGCATTCGCGCGCACTGGAAGAGGCGTTCATTCGCGCGACGATCCCGTATCAACTCGTCGGCGGCACCCGCTTTTACGAGCGCCGCGAGGTGAAGGACGTGCTCGCCTACCTGCGGCTCGTCCACAACCCGTTCGATGTCGTGAGCTTCACGCGCATCGTCAACGTTCCCGGGCGCGGCATCGGCGCGAAGTCCATCTCCGAACTCGAGCGTTGGGCGCAACGGATGAACGTCCCGCTCTACACCGCCCTACAGGTCATCGCGCGACAGGAGCAGGGCGGCGCGGCCGCGGCGACCGCCGTCGATCTGCCGAACGCGGAGCGGCATCCAATCGGCCCGCGCCAGGCGAAGACGCTCGTCGAACTACTCCGCATGCTCGACGAGCTGATGGGCGTCGCGGCGAAGAACAACCTCTCGACGCTGCTCGATGCCGTGCTGGAGCACACCGGATACCGCCGCTGGCTGTTCGACGAATTCGAAGAACCGGAGGCGGAAGAGCGCTGGGCGAACGTCGGCGAACTGCGCAACGTCGCCGCCGAGTACGACGGACTCGAACCCGGTCACGCGCTTGTGTCGTTCCTCGAAGACGTGGCGCTCGTCTCCGATGCAGACACC